>JABWAN010000257.1 GCA_013361015.1 Candidatus Zhuqueibacterota bacterium
GCCCGAGGGCACCGGCACCGACATCGCGGCGGCGCTGGAGTATCTCAATCGCGTCATCCGGCGCAAGGCGGTGGTGTTTCTGGTTTCGGATTTCCTTTCTGCGGGCTATGAGAAGGCGCTGCGTGTCGCCAGCAAGCGCCATGATCTCGTGGCCATTCCGGTGACTGATCCGCGCGAGCTGGATTTTCCCAACGTCGGTTTGGTGGAGTTGGAAGATGCCGAAACCGGCGAAGTGCATTTGCTCGACACTTCCGATCCGGCGAATCGTCAAGCCTTTGCTCGTGAGGCCGCGCGCCGTGGCTTGCTCCGCGAAAAAACGCTGCGCTCATCAAAGGTCGATCCGGTTGACATTCAAACCAACAAGCCGTACATCGACCCGCTCGTGCGCTTTTTTAAGATGAGGGCGAAGCGGTTTCGGTGAGATGTTTCGTAGAGCGCTCGCAATAACGTTCGTAGTGGCGCCTTCAGGCGCACTATGATCGTCACTAAAATAAGCCCATTGTTGGGCAGAAAGGAGAAGTCATGTTAAAAACAATTTTGACATGGGCTACCCACCGCCACGACTTGCTTTGCTACGCAGAGCCGAAGGAAAAGAGAGGCCTAAATCTCTTTGTAGCTCACAAAGCTTAGGTGGGTTATCTCCTTTCGTTTGATTGGATGATGATTTGAATGGCAATTTAATGAAAACTGCAGCGACTTCGGATTCGGACTAAAGCCAAAATGCTAAACCTCCCTCTCCCCAGGCTCGACAAAAATCCCGAACTGCGCAATTGCCTGCTCAAATATGCCAGGCTGAAAGCAGGCGAGGTTTGGGATGACCCACTGGGAACACATCGTATCGGCTGCCTCGACGCGGCAAGCGCAACGGACATTGCAAAGCTCATGTCCGGCAAAAAGGCTGTGCTCGCGATCCACGATCCGCCGTACAACCTTGTCGCCTTCGAGGAAAGAGAGCTGCGCGAGTTCATCGCATGGTGCAAGCAGTGGATTGCAACCACCGATGATGCGCTTGCAGCCAGCAGCTCTCTCTACGTTTGGCTCGGCGCAGATCAACGCAGCGGCTTTCAACCTTTGCCGGACTTCATGCTCATGATGCGCGGCACGCCGTTTCAAACACGCAGTTTCATCACCATGCGCAACCAACGCGGTTACGGCACTTCGAAGAATTGGATGGCGGTGCGGCAAGAGTTGCTCTACTACATCAAAGGCGAGCCGGTTTTCAACGTCGAGGCGGAGTACACGGACATTCCCAAAATTCTGCGCGGCTATTACAAAGAAGTGAATGGCCGCGTCACGGAGAATTTTGAGCGCAGCAAGTCCGAAAACATCCGCGCGGGCAATGTTTGGGTTGATATTCAGCAAGTGTTTTATCGCATGGGAGAGAACGTCAACGGCTGCTATGCGCAGAAGCCGCTGAAATCCGCGGAACGTATCATTCGCGCAAGCTCAAACGAAGGCGATCTCGTCATTGATTTCTTTTGCCACTCGGCTTCAACGCTCCTCGCCGCAGAGATGAACGAACGCCGCTGCTACACCAGCGATAACGATCCCGTGTATTGTGAAATTGCAATCCGTCGCTTGGAACGCCTCCGCGAGACCGGCAAAACCGGCTGGCAAAACGGCAATCCGTTTGAAGAAGAAATTCTTGCGGATGCAGAACTCAAAGCATTGGTTGGTGAGATTCCGGCTGTCGTGCAAGACAACCAACTTTCATTGATCTGAACCTTATGGAGAAACTCAGAAAGCAACTCGACAGCCTCATTGATCGTTTATCGCGCTCGGAGGAATTCCGAGCAAAGCTCAACGACCTCAAGTCGGTCTATCCTTTCAGCGAATACGAGTATATCATTTCGCATTTGCTCGCGGCGAAGAAGCTCGCGCTCGAAGAATACTATGAACTCAGAAACGACTACATTGATCGAAATTTGTATCTCTATCTTTTCGAAATCAGCGCGCCGCGCGACTTTGACGAAGTTTGGGCGCACGGCCATCTCAAACAACTTGTTTTTGCGCTGCAACGCCCGAGCAAGAAACTCGACAAAAAGTATTCGGGGCAATACGATTTCTTTCTTCCACCCAGCGTTCGCATCGAAGTGAAAGCTTCAAGAGCAGTGGATTTTGAGCTTGATGAGCCGCTCTATATCAAAGCTTTGGCCTCCGATTCTAACAGGCCGTTCGATATGAACTTTCAACAAATCAAACCCGCGTGCTGCGATGTTTTCGTTTGGCTCGCGGCTTGGCGGGATACGATCAAGTATTGGGTCATTCCATCTTACGAAGTTGAGAACAGTTCGTTCTATTCAAAAGGTCAGCATCGCGGCAATGTCGGTGAGGGCCAGCTTCATTTGAATCGTGAGACTATCGCGAAGTTTGACAAGTACCTTTGTAAGTCAACTGCTCTTGAAGTGGCGATCAAACGCGCCTTTGCGAAGGAAAAGAAGTTGCGTCGCCGCGCATAACAAACGGATCAATTCTATGCTAAAGATCTTTCGTCTTCAATTTCTGTTCTGCCTGCTCGCCCTCGCCGCGTGCAAGCAGAACAAACCGAACCTCCCTGCCGAGCGCGTGCGCGAGTTTGCGAATGTGCTCTACAATCGCGAGTTGTACAAGCAGGCCATTGCGGAATACGAGCGTTATTTGCACGACTATCCGCTCAACGAAACCGAGCAGGCAAATATCAGCTACACCATCGGCAATATCTATCTCGACCGCCTGCGCGATGCCGAATCCGCGCTCGCGTATTATCTGCGCGTGAAGGAGCTTTATCCCAAAAGCGAGTTGGTGGATGATGCGGGCCGTCGCGTGGTGGAATGCCTCGAACGTTTGCAGCGTTCCGCTGATGCGCAACAAGCGTTGGAAGAGAGCACGTTTCTCGACACTTCGCAAGTGACCAAGAAGCGGCCTGGCGAAGTCATTGCCAAAATCGGCGACCGCGAAATCACCACCGGCGATCTTGAATTTGAGATGAAGAATCTGCCGCCGTACATGCAAGCGCAAATTCGCGACCGCAGCAAGAAGCTTGAGTTCTTGCAGCAATACGTTGCGACGGAGCTGCTTTATAACACGGCGAAGCGCAAAGGTTTGGAGAACAATCAAGAAGTCATTGACGCGGCGTTTCAAGCGAAGAAGAATTTCGTCGTGCAAAAGTTCTTGCAGGAAGAGATCGGCCAGAATATCAATTTCGAGCCGAGCGACATTGAGTTGTACTATCGCGCGAACTTGAGCCGCTACGCGAAAGCCGATTCGAGCGGACAAGCGCAACCGCCGAGTTTTGAAGAAGTGCGCAATCAAGTCACGCAAGACTACGTGCGCGAGAAGCAGCAGGAGGCTTACGCAAAACTCGTGGAGCGCATGATGCGCGCGGAGAGCGCGGTGATTTATTCAGACAAGGTGAATTGAAGTATGAAGGTGATCTCATACAATAAAAAAAAGCGCACGCAAAGGCGCAAAGGCGCAAAGAACCCGCAAAGCTTTTCTTTGCGAAACCTTTGCGTCTCTGCGTCTTTGCGTGAGGCTTTTGTCTTTTTACTTTTAATCAGCGCGTTGTTTTTCACAAGGAACCTCGCTTTCTCCCAAACCTCCTCGCCGGTCGCGGTCGAATCGCGCATCGACAAGACCACGATTACGATTGGTGATACGGTGCGCTATCAAGTGCGGCTCACGCGCGCGCCCGATGTGCAAGTGCGCTGGCCGGGGCTGGCCGCAAATTTGGGCGCGTTCGAAATTCGCGACTACAACAAACCCGAGCCGCGCGAGGAGAAGGACAGCATCATCGAAGAAGTTGCCTACACGATCTCGACTTTCGATACGGGCACCTTCGTCATTCCGCCGCTGGCGCTGCAATATCTCGCGCCGCCGGACACGGCGTGGCGTCAACTTGAAACCGAGCGTTTGGAAATTCGCGTGAACAGCGTGTTGCCGAGCGAGGCGGGCGACATTCGCAACGTAAAAGCGCCGTGGGAATTGCCGCGCGATTGGCGCACCATCATTTTGATCAGCGCCATTGCGGCCGCGGTGCTATTGCTTGCGGGTTTGGGATATTATTGGTGGCGTCGTCGTCAAGGCAAGGGCTTGTTGCCGCAACGCGAAGAGCCGAAGCGGCCCGCACACGAGCTTGCGCTGGAAGAGCTGCGACAATTGCGCGCGAGCGATCTCTTGCAACGCGGCGAAGTGAAAGCGTTCTACAGCATTCTTTCGGAAATTGTGCGGCGTTATATCGAAGGCCGTTATGAAGTGGCGGCTTTGGAAATGACGACGTATGAAGTCAATCATAGTTTGCGCAAGGTTGAAAACAATCTCAACGCGTGCGATATGGCGCGCGAAATTTTGGAAGCGAGTGACTTGGTGAAATTCGCGAAGCTTGTTCCGCCGCTCGAACAGGGCGAGGCGCTTATCAACATGGCCGAATCTTTTGTTGAAACGACCAAACCGGTTGTGGTAGTGATCGCGAATAACGGCGCGGCTTCGGCTCCTGCACAGCCGGCGCAAGTTGCAACGGAGGCAAATTGACATGCCCACCTTCGCGAGTCCATACTTTCTCTTTCTCCTTCTCCTGTTGCCGCTGCTCACGTGGTGGTATTTGCGCACGCACAAAAAGCGCGCGGCCACGATTCGTTATTCGAATTTGGATTTGCTGCGCACGTTGCCCAAGCCGTCGAATTATTTTTCGCGGCACATGCAGTTTGGTTTGCGCATGATTGCACTGGCGCTCGTGATCGTCGCGCTTGCACGGCCGCAAAGCGGGCACACCGAAGAAGAAGTGACGACCGAGGGCATCGACATCGTGCTCGCGGTGGATATTTCTTCGAGCATGCTTGCGGAAGATTTCAAGCCGAAGAATCGCATCGAGGCCGCGAAGCAAGTGGCCGAACAATTCATCACGGGCCGCAAGAGCGATCGCATCGGCATGGTGGTGTTTGCGGCGCGCAGCTTCACGCAATGCCCGCTCACGCTCGATTACGGTGTGCTCATCAACTTTTTGCAGAAGGTCGCGCCGGGCCAAATCGACGACGGTACTGCGATTGGCTTGGGCATGGCGACTGCGATTGATCGTTTGCGCAGCAGCAAGGCGAAGAGTAAAGTTGTCATCTTGCTCACCGACGGCGTGAACAACGCGGGCGAGATCGATCCCATCACTGCGGCGCGCGTGGCAAAGGCGTTTGGCGTGCGGGTTTACAGCATCGGCGTGGGCACGCGCGGCGAGGCGATGTATCCCGTGCAAGATCCGCTCTTCGGCAAGCGCTACGTGCGCATGCCCGTGGAGATTGATGAAGCCATGCTCACGCGCGTGGCGGACATGACCGAAGGCAAATATTTCCGCGCCACGGATCGCACAAGTTTGGAAAAGATTTTTGCTGAGATCGATCAACTTGAGAAGACGAAGATCGAAGTGAAACAATTCACCCGCTATCGCGAGTTGTTCGTGCAATGGCTCGCGGTCGCGCTCGGCCTGGTGTTCGTTGAAATCGTTTTGGTCAACACTAAATTTCGCAAGATCCCATGATTCGATTCGCCAATGATTTCGCGCTCTATCTGCTCTTGCTCATTCCGGCATTGATCGTTTTCTTTGTGATGGTCTTTCGCTGGAAACGCAAAGCCATGAGCCGTTTCGGCAATTAGCTTTTGCTCGAACAATTGACGCCGACTTACAGCCGCAAGCGTAGTGTCTGGAAAATCGTGCTCGTGCTTGCGGCGTTGAGCTTTATGATACTCGCACTCGCGCGACCGCAGCTCGGCACGGCGCTTGAAGAAGTGAAACGCAAAGGCGTGGACGTGATCGTTGCCATCGATGTGTCGGAGTCGATGAACGCGCAGGACATTGCGCCGAGCCGTCTCGACAAAGCGCGGCACGAGGTTTCCACTTTGATCGACAAACTCGAAGGCGACCGCATCGGCTTGATCGCGTTCGCGGGCGAAGCTTTCGTGCAATGCCCGCTCACGCTCGATTACGGCGCCGCGAAAATTTTTCTCGACGTGCTCGGCCCGAATTTGATTCCCACCCCGGGCACGGACGTCGCGAAAGCGATTCAAATGGCGATGAAAAGTTTTGAGAGCACTGAACGCCAGCACAAAGTGCTCGTCTTGATTACGGACGGCGAGCATCATGGCGAAGATGTGATGACGGTTGCGGAAGAAGCGGAGCGCGAGGGTTTGGTGATTTACACGGTCGGCATCGGTTCCGCGCAAGGCGTGCCGATTCCGGTGGAGCAACAAGGCGGCTTCAAGAAGAGCAATAGCGGCGACGTCGTCGTCACAAAACTTGATGAACTCACACTTGAAAAAATCGCGCTGCAAACCGGCGGCAAATACTATCGCGCCTCTTCGAGTGAAGCGGAGTTGGATCGCATCTATGATGATATTTCGGGGATGGAAAAGAAAGAACTGGCTTCACTGAAGTTCTCGCAGTTCGAAGAGCGGTTTCAATACGTGCTGGCGATTGCGTTCGTGCTGTTGGTAATTGAGCTGTTGCTTTCGGAACGACGGAAGGCGGCGGCGAACGGGCGAACGCGTTTCGTTGCAACAGAGCCAGTTCATAAAGAATAGATTACGCCTTCGAGTTTGTCATTCAGGAGGAATCTTTTTAAGCATTGGGAACAGTGGTTTTGTTGAAAAAGATTCCTCCTGAATGACACGATAGAGAAGGCGTTTTAAATACCCCGAAGATACTATTGCCATTCAATCCCGCAGGTTCGTCATGCTCCATATTCCTCTTCTCCGCGGCGGACAGCCTTATAAAAGCCTGGACACGGCTCCGCTCAAACATTTCCGCGATCACGAACCGATGGCTGTGGTGAGTCAAGCCAACACCGGCGTCATCGCCAAAGATTTGGCGCAAGCAGAAAGCCATCGCCGCCGCTTGCAAGAAATTCCAATCAAAGAGTTGCTAGCAATCTGCAGCCGCGCGGCAGATTTTTTTATGAATGCCGCATTGCCGCTTGACGGCGTTGCGCAAAGCCCGCAGGATTACGTGCTGCAGCTTTCCGCCACGACCGGCATGCCGCACGTGCTTTGCCGCAACAATATGGATAAAATCCGGCGCGTGCTGGCGGAAATGCCGGAGATTTTGCGCGGTCTCATGCACGGCATTGAACTCGAGGTTTTGGATTCCGGTTGGATTGTGCGCAACGAAAGTTTGATGAGTTTCTTCTGTCAAGCGAATGCGCTCGGCGCAATCTTGCCGAGCAATTCACCGGGCGTGCATTCGTTGTGGCTGCCTGCCATTCCGCTGAAAGTTCCACTCGTGCTCAAGCCGGGGCGTGAAGAACCGTGGACGCCGTATCGCGTCGCGCAAGCGTTTATTGCCGCGGGTTGCCCGGCGGAGGCGTTCAACTATTATCCGTCTTCT
>JABWAN010000258.1 GCA_013361015.1 Candidatus Zhuqueibacterota bacterium
AAAGTGTAAGGTGTAAAGTTTTTCATTACATTAAAACCTCAATTCCCAACCATCGAAGCGCCGAAGAAACTCAGCACCTGGCCGATCGGATTGGCGATCGCCGAGGTCGAGCTGCCTGCAAACAAAAGGCCGACGGCGCGAGGATTCGTGGTGACGTCTTCCACCATCAACGAGCCGGAATCACCGCTGTTGAGGAATGAGCTACCGCGATTTTTGATGACGATCTGCCCGGTAAAGGTTTTTGTGAAAGCCGAACCGCCGGCGCATTCGTTATCGTACGCCACGCTCACGGTCGCGTTGAGGCCGCTCACCGTGCTGCGCGTCAAGCCGGTCGTGCGTCCGCTCTTCTTTACGGCTTGATTCAAAGAAGCGCCAACGGTGCTGGCGGAGAGCGTGCCGACTTCGAGAATCGCACCGTCGGTACGCACCATGCCGGAAATCACCTGTGCGATCGCGGCGTCGACGTTCGAGCCGGGCAGACTCTTAATGCCCGAAAGCCTCGCGACATCTTGCGCATTGGCTGCATTGCAATTGACATCGATCAGCGCCGGCTGAATCACGGGGTCGCCGGCTTGCGCCACCCGGCTGTTGCCGCCGCTCACGATGTCTGCCTCGAGCACGTGATAATTGCTCAGAATGTACTGCTGACCGCCTTTGCTAATCAATGCGCCGAGCGTGCCGCCACAGCAATAGCCATTCGCCAAGTCATGGCGCCAGCCGCCGGACGTGCCAAGCTGAATCGGCGGGGTCTGTTTGGCAGTATGGCTCACGCCACCGCCGCCGCCTTTCATCGCGCGAAATTGTTCCGTCACTTCCACGACCACCGGGATACCTTCAATGGTTTGCGGAAGTGCTTGCCCTTTGGCCAGCGTCTGGCTGCCCAAATCAGAGAGCACGTATACAATGATTGCGGGTTGGCCCTCCGCGGTGAGGCCGGTCGCCGTGCCGATCACATTTTTCATCGCCATCAAGTTCGGCGTGTGGCGATCTTGTACCTCCATCACCGCTCGAATTTGCGGGTTTTCTTTGCCCAGAACAACCAATTGACTCGCAGCTTCAGGTTGGCTCGGGTTTTGAGCTTTTTCGCTACAACCCACTGCCAGAGCGAGCAGCATAACCACACTCACGAACCGGAGACTGCGGTGAAGCCACTTGCAATGGTGAAAATGATGGATCATCCCAAATCCTCCTTATAGATTGAGTGAAAGGATGAAGCAGTGAATTGAAAGGTAAAGATGCGACTTTGAGAACTGAAAGGTAAAGCTGTGAATTGAAATGCAGAAATCTTCGATACGGAGGTGGTGTGTACTACTGGAAAAGTCGCCAGTGCCTAGTGGCGTCACTCCAGGAGGGTTGTATCAAAGAGAAGCGGGAAAGAGATTTTTTATGTCGGATTTTGATGGCGCAATATAGCAAATCTAGTGATGATGTCAAGTTCCAAATTCGGTTTTTCGAAAAATTTTATGCAGACGACTCCAGAAATTTCGCGAGAAATACATCTGAAAGCGCTTTTCCTCACGCATAACCGATTTGCCGCACCAGGCGGAGCAAGCCAAAGCTGCGACGAAGCAGTCAAGCGAGGCATTCGAAGCATCGTAGCTTCTTGGGAGTCTCTCGGCTGCGTGGCTTGCTAGCGAAATCCGTCGAGGTCTCGTCGCGCCACCGAAAGATTCCGGCAGATGCACTCTTTCAGGGCTGATTATTGAGCGCAGGGTCACGTGCTCCAATCTGTATGTTGCGAAGAAGCCGTATGCGCAGCCGCAACGTCGTGATACAAATTCACACTTAACGAGTATTATTGCGCGAAAGAAGCTTTGTTGATCGTTCAATCGGCCAATCATCCCATTACTGACTTCAAAAAGTTTCATTCCTGGTTTGATCCGTCAAGCGTGCAACACAACTTCGCCGAAATTCGCCTTGACTTTTTAGGCTTCGTCGCTTATTTTGCTCCCGCTTTTTAAGGCCAGGTAGCTCAGTCGGTAGAGCAACGGACTGAAAATCCGTGTGTCCGCAGTTCGATTCTGCGCCTGGCCACAACCCAGCAAAGCCGCAGCGGTTTTGCTTTTTCTTTTTGCCCGTTGCCCTTTGCTTTCTCAAGCTGGTGTAGCTCAGTTGGTAGAGCGGCGCACTCGTAATGCGCAGGTCAGCGGTTCAACCCCGCTCACCAGCTCTCATCAAATTAAACGTGCGACAGGATGTCCACGAAGTCGCTTCAAAAGTATTCTAAGCCCTCATGAAAAAAGCTCTCCTTCTTTTTGTCGCGCTGCTCACGCCGTCTGTTTTATTCTCCCAAACCATCGGTTATGCTTTTCTGCGCACGCCCGTCGGCGCCCGGCCTGCGGCCATGGCTGGAAGTTTTGTGGCCATGAGTGAAGACCCGCATTGCATCTATTATAACCCCGCCGGTGTGGGCAACATTCAAAACCGCACGGCGACATTCGGGTACCTCAATCACATTCTTGATATTCAAAGTTTCTTCGGCGCCTATGTGATGCCGCACAGCAAAGGCGCTTACGGCCTCGCAGTGCAATACACGAGCTACGGCGATTTCAAGCGCACGAATGAATTTGGGCAGGAACAAGGTTCGTTTGGCGCGAGCAATTTGGTGGCGTATCTCAGCTACGCACAACAGCGCGGGAAGAATTTCACGCTCGGCGCCAATCTGAAATATATCCGCTCGGAATTGGAGAATTTTTCCTCGGATGCTTTCGCTGTCGATCTCGGATTCATTTATCATTCGCCGCTCTTTGGCAATTTCGATTTCGGCGGCGGCCTCTTCAATGCGGGGAGTGTCATCTCCGCCTTTGATGTGACCAAAGAGCGCTTGCCGCTCAACGCACAGATCGGCGTTTCGAAAAAACTCGAACACTTGCCGCTGCGTTACAGTTTGGCATTGATCAATTACTTCGACGATAACCTTGTGTTTCGCGCCGGAGGTGAAATGAATCTCGCCACGGGATTGTTTCTACGCCTCGGCTATGACACGATCGGCGGCGATCAGAAAGTCGGCACGGATAGCGACCGCTTTGCCGGTCTCTCGCTCGGCCTCGGGCTTGAGCATCAACGCTACAAAATCGATTACGGCATTTCTTCGTTTGGAGAAGTGGGCAGCTTAAATCGTTTTAGTATCGGCATGAAGTTCTAAGACTGAATTGTTGGAGTGGTGAATTCGTGAAGCATTGAAACCGTTCCAATGAATGCACGCCCTTGTGAATTGTCATGCGTAAGAGCTTTCCCTCGTGCGCGGCACCGAACTTGAGATGTGCTTTACTCCAAACGCCGGGGAAGATTTTTCTAGAATGACATCCTACCTAGAATAGACGCCAATGGCAAAAGCGCATTGGCTTTTTCATTTTAAAAAGGAGACCATCGCCATGAAACTCGGCTTTATTGGACTCGGCCTCATGGGCGCGCCGATGGCGGTCAATCTGCTCAAGGCCGGATATGAGGTGACCGTTTACAATCGCACGGCCGCGAAGGCCGAGAAACTGCGCAGCCTCGGTGCAACTGTTGCCGGCTCGCCCAAACAAGTGGCGTCGAACGCGGAAGTCATCATCACCATCGTTTCCGATACGCCGGACGTGCACGCCGTTTTATTCGGCGCAAATGGCGTGGCCGCAGGTTTGGCGCCCGGCAAGATCGTTATCGATATGAGTACCATTTCGCCGGAGGCCACAGTGGGCTTCGCGGAAAGATTACAAGCCCTCGGCTGCGATTTTCTTGATGCGCCGGTGAGCGGCGGCGAACCCGGTGCAATTGCCGGCACGCTGACGATTATGGTCGGAGGAAGAAAAGCAGCTTTTGAGAAATGTCTGCCCGTGTTTTCTGTATTGGGCAAGAACGTCGTACATGTCGGCGAAAGCGGCAAAGGCCAGTGCACGAAACTGGTCAATCAAATCATTTGCGCGCTCAACATCGTTGCGATGACCGAAGGGCTACTGCTCGCAAAACATACGGGACTCGATCTCGAACACACGCTGCAAGTCGTTGCGGGCGGCGCTGCCGGCTCGTGGATGCTCAACAATCTCGCCCCACGCATTTTGAATGGCGACTTCGCGCCCGGTTTCATGATCAAACTTCAACAAAAAGATTTGCGCCTTGCCATGGAACGGCTCGAAGGAGATGAAGAAAAATTCCCCGGCGCCGCGCTCGCGTATGAATTGTTCTCGCAAGCCGTATCCCGAGGCTTGGGCGAACAGGGCACGCAGGGGTTGATCAATTTGATGAGTGAGGAGTTTATGAAGCGATAAGCGCGTGCATTGTCGCGCGCGAAAGTTTTGGAGTTTTCTCAAATCGAACTTGCGCTTGCAATTGGAAAAAGGAGATTGTAGTTTATCCGCGTCTCTTTTCGCCAGTTAATCCCTTTTACCCAAATTCCCAAACGCTATGTTTATCTGTCGCGTCGTCGGTGACGTGGTCTCTACGATTAAAAACGAGCATCTGCGCGGACACAAGCTGCTGCTCGTGCAGCCCGTTGATCTCGATGGCGTCACTGCCAAGGGCGAGAGCATGATCGCCGTTGACAAAGTCGATGCCGGACCCAATGATCTCGTACTCGTCAATCGCGAAGGCGGGTCCGCGCGGCAATTGCTGAACAACGCAAAGATTCCCGTACAAGCCGTCATCGTCGGCGTGATTGATGATATCGATATCCCAGTGTGATGACGATGCCAACTATCCTGCACAGTGGCCCTTATCGTTTTTTCTTTTACGTAAGTGTTCGCAAAGAACCACCTCACGTTCATGTTGAACGTAACAGTCATAAAGCCAAATTCTGGCTTGTTCCAGTTAGGCTTCAGAGCAGTGGCGGATTCGGCAGAATTGAAATTCATCGCATACAAAAACTGATTGAAAAGCATCAAAGGCAATTGCTACGAGGTTGGAATGAATACTTTAACGATTGATATGCAAGCACTGCGGGCACAAGGTGTGAGCGTTTCTGCAAATGCTTTGAGCGTTGATTTGACTGACGGTCGCACGATAACCGTGCCGTTAGCTTGGTATCCCCGGCTTTTGCACGGCACGGCGAAAGAGCGTAACCACTGGCGTTTGATCGGCAACGGCGAGGGTATTCACTGGCCCGAACTCGACGAAGATTTGAGCGTCGAGGGTATCGTGCTCGGCAGACCCTCCGCTGAAAGCTCACGCTCGTTTCAACGCTGGCTGGAGCAACGCGCTTCGAAGAATAAACGCCCCTCGCAATCAAAGCTTCGCACCTCTCGCAATGCCAAGACGGCGGCAAAAGTATGAACCTCGATTCCCGCATTGATCGTATCATCGCCGAAGAGCTCGGGCGCCACACACATGCGCACAAACACACGCCGCATTGCAATTGGTGTTGGACTTGTCCCGAGTGCAAATCCGAATTCGTCTCGCACGTCGTTGCGAATGGCGCATGCCGCGTGGGCGCGGCTCCTGGCATCGGCCAGTTGCAAGACGGCCTCGCGCAATACATTGATCACACTCTGCTCAAGCCCGAGGGCACGCGCGCGCAAATCGAAAAACTCTGCCATGAAGCCGCGGAATATCATTTCGCGAGCGTGTGCGTGAATCCCACCTGGGTGGCGTTCTGCGCGCATTTGCTGCGCGGCACCGGCGTGTTGGTTTGCACGGTCGTCGGTTTCCCGTTGGGCGCGAATACCACTGAAGTGAAAGTTTTCGAAGCGCGGCAGGTGGTCGAGCAAGGCGCATGCGAAGTGGATATGGTCATCAACATCGGTCGCTTGAAATCCGGCGAGTATGATTTTGTCGCGCACGACATCGCCGAGATTGTGAAAGCCTCGCAGCCCGCGCATGTGAAGGTGATTATCGAAAACTGCTATCTCACGGATGAAGAAAAGATCAAAGCCTCGCTGCTCTGTCGCGAAGCGGGCGCGCACTTCGTAAAGACTTCTACCGGTTTCGGCCCGAGCGGCGCGAAGATCGAAGACGTGGCCCTCATGCGTCGTGTGGTGGGCGAACAACTCGGCGTTAAAGCTGCCGGCGGCATTCGCGAATTTCAAACCGCAGAAAAAATGATCGAAGCCGGCGCGACACGTTTGGGCGCTTCCGCGAGCATTGCGATTGTGGAGCACAAGAAGGCGGCGTAGTTTGTTCAAGCTTGACAATGAAGGCTCGTCATGTATGAAATCGAATACGCTGAAGGCACAAGTGACGACCTCAAAAATATGCACGCTCAAGAGCGGAAGCATATTTTGGATAAGATTGATGAACAGTTGTCGCACGAACCGGCAACAAGAACACGCAACAGGAAGCCTTTGTTTGAACTGAAACCTAGTTGGGAACACCTTCAACCCGTTTGGGAGTTGCGTGTAGGTGAGTTTCGAGTCTTTTACGATATTGACGAAGTTGCGACTCTCGTGACCATTCGTGTCATTCGACACAAACCGCCTCACAAAACAACAGAGGAAATATTATGAAGACGATAGCTTTAGAACAAGCCGCTCTTGATGCATGCATTGATGATGCCCAGCGCGAGCGCGTCATGATCACGCGTGCAGGCAAGCCCGTTGCTTTGCTCATCGGCCTCGAAGGCCTGGATGAAGAGCAATTGGAATTGGGCTACAGCGACAAATTCTGGCAACTCATTGAGCAACGGCGTAAGCAAAGAACCATGAGCCGCGCAGAATTAGAAGAAAAGCTTGGCAGTGCGGTTTGAGCGATTACCCGTTCGATTGGAGGGGAAAGAAAACTTTGATGGTGATTTCTGTTTGAAGATGGGAAGAAGAGCATGGGGGCGATCGTGTTAGCGGTTCGGCTTCGCTTTTCAGTGGCGAGACAAGAGATCGGGCAGCGCTGACTGGCCGAAGCTCATGCAAACTTCACGTGGATGCAAAGCTTGCCCTGTGCGCGAACAGAAGCATCGAGCCACCAGTCTTCATCAAGCCGTTCTAATCGGGCCAATGCGTCTTTGTGTGGAAGGTCGGTTTGCACGAAAGCAAACAACTCATGATCGTCGAGGGCATTCGGTTCGGCGATGACCTCGAGCACAACGTCGTTGTGGCCCCCGAAGTAATTATCAATCCGTTCACGAGCCTCTTTTAATAGCGAGACAAGGAACGGATGTGCTTCCAGAAACTGACGAACTTCTTTGGGGTGCCGGTAGAGGAAGCGTTGTTCGAAAGCAGATGAAGCGGATTCCGAAGACGCAGTCTTATTGATCGATTCGATTGTTTGCGATGTCATATCTTGAGCCTTTGAATGAGCAAGTATTCAACTTGCTTTGAGTTCAGAAACTGCAAGAACTCTTTGAAGTCTCGCGGAAGACGGATCGTAGCCATAGGCGATAAATTCCAATGCCAATAAGCGCTCTGCCGGCGTTTTCGAAAGCCAATG
>JABWAN010000259.1 GCA_013361015.1 Candidatus Zhuqueibacterota bacterium
GTCAAGAGCCGCGACGCGGCCGGTAACCTCACCACCTCGGCGGTTCACGGCCTCTGCCCACAGCCGCGCCATCATCAGACGCACGCGCCACCCGTCCTGGCCCGGATTTGCGCTCGGCTCCGCAGGAATGTTGTCGCCGTAGAAGATGATGATCGGAATCTTCGTCAGCGCCATGAACTCCGACAGCGGCACACCGACCGCTTGCAGCGTACCGCCGGCGCTCGGCATCGGGGGAGGCACTTCGCCTTCCGGGAAGATGAAGCCGCTCCCTGGCTCATAAGAGACGATGGCGCGAACGTTCGAGCTTTTCACCGCGACGCGCCAGCCCATGCCCCCGGCGTGTGAATGGGTCACGAGTATCCCCGGCCCGATCTTCTGGAAGAGTGCGGAGACCGCGTCCGAGTTCAGGGCGGGATCGAGAGGGCCCGTGTCGGGTGTGATCTGGCGGAAGTATTGGTTCAGCGCCTCCGGGTCGCGTGAGAACTGCACACCCGGGAAGAAGTCCGGCCAGATGCCGAGGCGGAAAATGCCGAACCAGTCCTGCTCGTCGGGCGTCGGCGTGATCATCGCCGGCAGCGTGCTGCGACCCGCACGGCCGCGTCGCGGCTGGTCGATCACGTAAACCGGAAAGCCGCGACGCAACAAGATGTTCTGAAAGCCCTCGCGCCCATCGGGCGTGGTTTCCCAGGTTTTCGAGAACTGCCCGATGCCGTGCCATAAGACGAGAGGAAGTTTGCGAGCATTCGCCGGAATCTGATAGAACACATAAGCGTGATCGCCGTGCAACGTCTGCCCAGCGGGGCTTCGGTTGATGGCGTCGTGGGTGCCGGGGTTGGTCATCACCGTTCCGCCGACGGCGAAGCTGCCTTGCTCCTGGATCACCAGCGGCTCGGGCTTGCTCTTTTTGGTTTCTTGCGCGCTTGCTGAAGTAAAAAGTGCGGCTGCGATCAGCCAGAGCGCGAGGAAAGACTTTCGATACTTCCTGCTCATAGAATTTGCCTCTCGCTGTTATATGATTCTCAATTTTTTTCCTAAGCAGTAGTTTTCAGCTTACCGCCCATAATCGTCATTGGAATTAGAAGCGCCGTAAAGATAACGTGATACCAAATGGGAACATACGGCCAGGACATAACCACTTTCAGTAAACCAAAGGCCAACAGCAGAAAGCCGAGGACTAGCGGCGCGTGTTTGTTTTCACCGGCGATCAGCGCGGCCAGAAATCCGGACATCACCGAGACGATTGAACCGAGGACAATATGCGTGAGAAGAAGCCTCGTGTCCGCGGTGAACTGTCCGCCATTCTCAATGGCCGCTTGGAACGCGCGTTGATGAGCGCCGAACTCCGGCCAAATGGCCGAAAGAATCTTCTCGCTTCCGAACCACACTATCGCCCAAGCAAAAAATCCGGCAATAACGCCCAAAACGATTCGTACCATAGATTTCTCCTAATTTAGATCCTTCATTGTTTAACTTTCCCGGCTAAATGCCACCACGTGATTGTATATCAACCCTCATCTTGAAGGCCTTTTCAATCACATCCAGTCTTGCTTTCCTGGGATCTGGCTTGCCGACCGGTTTACCATCGGACTGGATCTCGAGAATCTCGTTCTTTTTGGAATTGTAAACGGACCATTCCGGCAGTCCCTTACCATTGGGATCACCGGTCTTGGCGAAATTTGCCCAATAGGTGTTCAACCTCTGCGCGACCATTTTATCTTCAGGTGTTGCCTCTGGGGCACCCCAGCGCGCATTGAGGTTGTTAAATACATACGCGACTTCGGAACCGTGTCCGGCGCCATACCGCATCCTCTCTTTCATTGCGGCGGGGACGTAATCGAAATGGTAGATGTAAGCCGATTCTCCCTTTGCGACAATAGCCCTTGCGGCTAACCGGCCCGGCTCAGCCCATACCCAGTCCGTGTTAAACTTTGTGATGACCTCAGCAAATTCTTTGTTACCATCAGGATCATACGCAGCCTTTGCCTCACTCGCCAGTTCCGCGAACAGTGAAAACAGTTCTTCCTTTGAACTGCTGGCATTAACAAAGCCTCCGCCTATTTCCCCACTACAATTCCCGATGATGAGCGGAATGCGTGCCTGTCTGCCGGCATTGTATGCGCTCTCAGCAGTTTCAACCACCAGTTTACCATCGAGAATCGGGCCCGAATAGATACGCGGACCTCCTTGGCCATCGCTTTCCTGGCCTCCGTCCACAATCTCCTCTACGCTCAGGGCGCGCAGTTTGGCCAGTGCGGCGGCATCCGTGCCTTCGATCCCATGTTTGCGAGCGAAGTTTATTCCGATCGTTTCCGCGGAAATGGGATAGAGGGGATCGGCATTTTCTTTACGAATCGGCCTACCGGTAAGAACACCGTCTCTGCCGCCGCCGGATTCACTGATGGCTTTATGGAAAAGGCCTTTTGCCTCCGGTATGGTCATGAGTGAATGAACCGATACGCCACCGGCAGAGAAACCGAAAATAGTAACATTATTCGGATCGCCTCCAAACGCGGCGATGTTCTGCTGCACCCACTTGAGTGCGGCGATCTGGTCCATATAGGCATAACTGCCCTTGGGCTCTTCCGGATGCTCGGCGCTCAACGCCGGAAATGCAAAATGGCCGAGGCGTCCGAGACGGTAGTTGAAGGTCATCAGAATGACGCCCTGTTTGGCAAATTCATTTCCTGCACTACCGGGATCGGAGCCGCTTCCACCCACAAAAGCGCCACCGTGGATCCACACCATAACCGGCAGCTTTGCTCCCGGCTTGGTTCCGGCAGGTATCCACAAATTAAGAAACAGGCAATCTTCCGAGGAACCCTCCGCGATTGCTCCACTACCGCGGGGCCATCCTGCCTGCGCGCAATTTGCGCCGAACTTGCTCGCGTCACGCTCCCCCTGCCACGCGAGCACGGGCTGCGGTGGGCGCCAGCGGTTTGGGCCGACCGGCGCAGCAGCATAGGGAATTCCCTTGAAGCTGGAGACTTCTCCTTCGGTCACGCCGCGCACGATTCCGGAGGTGGTACGAATCGTCGGTGTCGGCCCGCTCTTTTGGGTTTCTTGTGCGCTTGCTGAAATAAAAAAGATCGCTGCGATCAACCAAAGCGCGATGTAAGACATCCGATTCTTTCTGCTCATAGAATTTGCCTCTTGCCGTTAATGGTGTCGCTACTGACCAAGCAGCTTCGTGAACGACAGCGAGCCTAATTTCCAAGCACCGCTCTGCTGCACATACACCTCCGTGACCATGAAGGGATTCGTGACTTCATTGCCGCCAACCACGGCTAACAGAGTAATTCGATTTAAAAGGATGGCAGTTGTGCCAATAATATTCACCGACACTTCATGGATATCCGCTTTCTTGTACCAAATTCCTCCGCCTCTAATGATGTTGAGTTCCTGTTCGGTTCCCCAGGATCCTCCCATGTGGACAAACACGGCTTTTTCATGAAAGAGATTAGCCAGAACCTCAACATTTTTTTCTGACATCCACTGCCACTTGTCTTTGGAGAGATTAATTATTTCTTGTTCCGCATTCGTGCGACTCGTGGTCGAGGAACTTATTTGTTTTTGTGGTGCGGCGGACGCTTGGGCATTAAGCTTCTTTTCGAAGAACTCTTTTAGCCTCGCGACCGCAGGACTCACAAATTGCGGCTTGTCGTACAGATCAATGTGGGTCGCACCCGGAACGATGAAAAGCTCTCTTGGATCTTTTGCTTTGTCGTAAGCGAGTTGGCTGTAGAAGCGCGTGTCAGCCTTTTCGCCTGCGATCAAAAGCACCGGGCGGGGCGAAATCACCTCCATGTGAGCTAAGGGATAAAATGCCAACTGCGCCAGACCCGCGGTGAATACCTGGCGGTTGTTAGCGTTTGGATGTTGCCCGCGCGGAGTAAGGTAATACTCGTATCCTTCGCGGTAGAGGGTTAGCGTCTTATCCGTAAACTGGGCCGGAGATTCGGGCACGATGGGAATATACTTCATCGGCTCGCCGCGAGCTTCTTTCGTGCGCTGCTCCGTCATCTGCTGAACCCTCTGCATTCTCTGCTCCAACGTGGTTGATTTATCAACGCCCTCTCTTCTCGCGTCGCCTAAATCAAACATGCTCACGGTCGCGACTGCTTTGATTCTAGAATCAATTTGCGCGGCATTTAAAGCATAGCCGCCGCCGGCGCAGATTCCCAGAACGCCGATGTTGTTTATATCCAGTTGCGGAAGAGTGCTCAGGTAATCGACGGCGCTGCTGATGTCTTCGATGCGCGTTGCCGGCACTTCTTTATTGCGGGGTTCGCCGCTGCTTTCTCCCCAATACGAGGCATCGTAGGCCAACGTAATGAAACCTTGCTCCGCAAGTTTTTGCGCATACAGGCCCGCAGTTTGTTCTTTCACACCGCCGTGCGGATGCACCATGACGAGCGCGGTATACTTGCGATTCTTGTCGAAGCTCGCCGGACTGTACAGATTCCCGACGACGGTGATGTTGCCATTTGGGAACGATACTTTTTGCACGCTCATTTTCTTTTTGCCGTCAGTTGTGTTCTGCGCGGCGGAAAGGCCGCTAAAGGCGAGCAAAAATCCGATCATTCCCGCGAGAACTAAAAGGGTCTTTCTGTTTAACATTTTTAATCTCCTAACGTGATAAGCTGAAACCAAATGGGACACAAAAATAAAAGCCCACAAAAAACATTTTGTGTCCTTTCATTTTTGCGTCCGAAGTTTTTGCTTTTAAAGTGAAGATTTCACTTTAAGCAGATTAACTTGCTTTAAAAACCCGACCGGGTATCGCAGGCTCTTTATTTTTCCTTGAAGACTTCCTTGGCAACCCCGATGGCGGTTACCGCGTTAGGCCAGCCCGCGTAAAACGCCAGGTGCGTGATGGTCTCGATCAACTCCTCCTGCGTCACGCCGTTTTCGCGCGCTCGCGCAAAGTGTGATCGAAGTTGATCGGGGCGATTCATCGCGATCAGCGCGGCCACCGTTGCCAGGCTGCGGTCACGCTTCGAAAGCTGCGGACGTTCCCAGATATCGGCATAGAGCACGTCATCTGTCAACTCAGCGAGTTTGGGCGCGATGTCGCCCATCAATTGTTGCGCCCGCGAAGGTTGTTGCGCACTGATGCCGGAGTCGGCGCGTGCAGATGCCAACTCTTGCGCGCGGATCGGCGCGCTGTATTGCGCGTCGCTGACCTTTTCCATCCATTCGACCCGCTTGCCGTCAGGCAGTTGTTCCGTGAGAGCGATGTGCGTCATTGCAGCGTTGGCCGAGGCTCCGTGCCAGTGTTTTTGGCTGGGCGGAATACGGACAACGTCTCCTGCTTGGATAACTTGCGTTTGCCCGCCCCATTGCTGCACCCAACCTACGCCCGCGGTCACGATCAACGTCTGTCCCAGCGGATGGGTGTGCCAAGCGGTTCGCGCGCCCGGCGCAAACGTGACACGCGCACCAGCCAGGCGCGAGGGTTCGCTTGCTTCTAAAAACGGTTCGATGCCGACGAAACCGGTGAAGTTTTCGACTGCTCTCATCTGAGGCGGTTGCGTACTGTTGCGCGTGATGCTGATGGTCTGCGACTCCTGCGCGGATGCTGAAGCGAGCAGTGAAAGCGACATGACCATCGCGACGAGCAGTTTCATTTTCGGCTCTTTCATTTATTGATGGCAGCACAAGACGTGTATTTAAGACTACTTGTTCGTTTGCTGTGCCGATATGCCGGTGTAGCGTGCGCCAACAATTTTAACTTTCGACAAATCAGCGGTCAACTTTTGCAATTCCTCAGAAGTGAACTCATAGTTTGCTGCCCACATATTTTCCTGTAAATGTGCCGGCTTGGTCGTTCCCGGAATAGGCACAATAAATGATTTTTGCGCCAGCAACCAGGCTAAAGCAACTTGTGCAACAGTCAAACCTCTGTGGTCGCCAAACTCTTTTAAGATCTCGATCAACGGCCAATTGGCGATGATGGCGTCACGCTGATAACGTGGCAAAGCAGGCCGGTTGTCGTTAGCCGAATTATATTTGGTGCGCTCGTTGATGTAACCGGTAAGCAAACCACGGCTAATCGGACTGTAAGGCACAAAGCCGATTCCAAGTTCTTCACACGCTTTAATGACATCGTTTTCCGGTTGCCTTGTCATCAGTGAATATTCACTTTGCAATGCCGTCAAAGGTTGCACCGCGTGAGCTTTGCGGAGGGTTGCTTCATTGGCTTCGCTCAAGCCAAAATGCTTTGCTTTGCCTTCCTTGATCAAATCTCTCACTGTTCCTGCAACCTCTTCGATGGGCACATTCGGATCAACCCGGTGTTGATACAACAAATCAATATAATCCGTCTGCAAGCTTTTGAGCGAATGCTCCACCACTTTCCTGATATTGTCGGGGCGGCTGTTCAAGCCTAAACTTGGTTTGCCCTCAATAAATCCGAACTTGGTGGCAATGATGACTTCTTTTCTGAACGGAGCAAGTGCTTCACCCACCAGTTCTTCATTGATTAAAGGGCCATAAGCTTCGGCAGTATCAAAGAAATTGACGCCAAGATCGGGAGCTTTACGAAGTAAATCAATCATTGCTTTTTTGTCGGGAACAAAGCTCCGGTGATAACTCATTCCCATACAGCCTAAACCCAGGGCAGATACCTCTATGCTGTGTTCTCCCGAACCCAATTTTCTACTTTTAGACTTTTGAGGTACCTGATTATTCTCATTGCTTCCGGTTGTAATGACGCCTGACGCAGAGGAAGCCAAAAGTGCCGCTCCCAACATCGCTCCGTTTTTCAGGAAGCTTCTACGATTGCTAGTTTGCATATTTTCTCCTTCGTTGAATAAAGGTTGAACTCTCCACAAAGCACGCAGACGTGTTTACCCAACCCGCGGCTTGCGCTTGTAATAACGACGACTTTTCCTTTGATGTTATTGCTCATAATCGCGGCCCCGTTTGTCATGACGGCTGTTCAGCGACCGGTCAACTTCTCCAGATGCTCGGGGTACCGCGCCCCGTGTAACTTGATCCTTGAGATGGCGCTCTCAATCTCAAGCAGATCGTCGGGTGTGAGTTCAACAGCAACTGCTCCGATGTTCTCGTCCAAGCGATGCAACTTCGTGGTGCCTGGGATGGGAACAATCCACGGCTTCTGCGCAAGGAGCCAAGCGAGCGCAATCTGCGCAGGTGTCGCCTTTTTCCGTTCTGCAATCTTGCCAAGCAGATCAACCAAAGCCTGGTTCGCCTTGCGAGCCTCCGGCGTAAAGCGAGGGACGACGTTGCGGAAATCGGCACTATCGAACTTCGTATTCTGGTCGATCTTTCCCGTGAGGAAGCCTTTACCCAGAGGGCTAAATGGCGAGTATTCGCTCTGAACCGCGGTCACCGGCTGGACGGCGTGGGCGCGACGGATCGTTTGCACTCCCGCCTCGGAAAGGCCGAAGTGCTTTACCTTCCCGAATCAAGTCCTTCACCGCTCCCGCCACGTCTTCGATTGGCACGTTCGGATCAACGCGGTGTTGATAGAACAAATCGATGGCCTCGACCTTGAGTCGCTTGAGTGAGGCCTCGGCAACTTGCTTGATGTGCTCTGGCCGGCTATCCAGGCCGCTCCACCTCGGCCCACCGTTGGGATCAGGCGCGAAGCCGAATTTGGTAGCGATCACCACTTGCCCACGGAAGGGAGCGAGCGCTTCGCCCACGAGTTCTTCGTTTGTGAACGGGCCGTAGACTTCAGCGGTATCAAAGAATGTGACGCCGCGTTCGATGGCTGCACGAATAACCGAGATCATGTCTTTCTTGTCGCCAGCGGGACCGTAGCCAAAGCTCATTCCCATGCAACCAAGCCCGAGAGCCGAGACTTCCAAGTTACTGTTTCCAAGTTTGCGCTTTTGCATTGTTTCTCCTGTTTTTTTCTTTATCTTGCATTTAAGATAATAACGCTTGAGCGCAGAGTGATATAATGATTGTCGAAAATTATTGTATTATTCTGCAAATCTTCAAGAAGAGCTGGGTAGAAACAAATAGCGAGACAACCATGAACTCGAACGGCAAACAACTGCCAAAGCACGAGGCACAATTGGCGCAGGCCAACCGAGACGAGTTGGTGGAGCGCATCGCACGGGCTATTCGCGAAGACGGGAAGATTGAGCCGTTGAAAGGCCTGTATTTCAATCGCTGCTCCTCGACCATGGAGTCGCTCCACATCGTGACCGAGCCATCCTTTTGCGCGATTGCCCAGGGCAGCAAGGAAGTCTTTCTCGGCAACGAGCGTTACCAGTACGACCCCCATCACTACCTTCTCGTCACCGCCGAGTTGCCGCTCGTCGGCCACGTTCTCAAGGCATCGAAGAAGCGGCCATACTTTAGTCTTCGCCTTAGACTCGACGCTGCACTTGTCGGCTCGGTTATGGTCGAGGCCGGTTATCCCTCCTCGCAAAACCACGCCGAGGTGAGGGCTATCAATGTAAGTTCGTTGGACGCAGGCCTGCTGGATGCTGTGGTGCGGCTCGCCAGGCTTCTCGACACGCCTACCGAAGCTCCCTTTCTCGCGCCGTTGATCACGCGGGAAATCGTCTATCGGCTCCTAAGGGTAGAGCAAGGTAGCCGCCTCCGTCACATTGCCGTAAATGGCGGCTATACTCCGCCCATCGCCAGAGCCATTGAACGGCTGCGCAAAAGCTTTGATCAGGCGTTTCGAATTGACGACATTGCGCGCGAGCTGGGCATGAGCGTCTCGGGGTTCCACCATCATTTTAAAGCCGCCACGGCGATGAGCCCTTTGCAGTTCCAAAAGCAAATCCGCCTCCAGGAAGCCCGCCGGCTTATGCTCGGTGAGGGTCTCGATGCGTCAAGTGTTGCCTATCGCGTGGGTTATGACGATGCCTCGCATTTCACTCGGGAGTACAAAAGGCTTTTCGGCTTACCGCCGATGCGCGACGTGGAACGGCTGCGCGAAGCCGGTGGGATGAGAGCTGGCCGCCGAGCCGCTTAGAAATCGAAGTCGAGCGGTTTGAGAACGAGCTCTGATGCTCTGTGTACTCGTTGCATCAATCGGTGGGATCAAAAGGATGGTCGCTCAATCGTTCCTACTTTTTGCCTAGTTCTCTCGACAACCGGAAAATCAGTAGGTGCTTTCACTGAGAGGGCGTTCTGTCAAGAGTCATTTTCGGGACACAAAAACAAAACAACACGAAATAACTTTTGTGCTCTGATAAAGCTTTGAAATGGTGATGCAACGTGGAGACGCCCATCGTTGCCGCTTTCGCCAGCTCTTCAACTGAGAGCGGCTTTGCGTAATCTCGCTTGAGCAAATCAATGATACTCGCAATGTGATGATCGTAACTCCCATGGCGAGCCGTTTCAAGATCGCGCTTCAACAAGAGAGGGCTTTTCGAGAGTAGCAGCTATGCTCTGCGCAACGACTGCAACGTCAACGGTTGCCAGAATGAACTGCGATTCGCCATAGACATATTACTCGTCATCCAGCACGACGCGTTTCATGCCTTGCAATGCCACGGAGAGTCGAGGTTGGTAGAAAAAGGCGGAGAGTTCGGTGGGAGTAGAACAGCGATAAAGCGTGACGCCCGGAATCGAGGTTTCGTTGTCCCTCGATTCCGCGAGACCGATTTGCGCCACCTGCGCGCCGAGCAGACTGAGTCGCACGTGGATCAGAATCTCATCGACCACAAGAGGGCTCACAGCTTATACTTGTGAATCTTATAACGCATTGTGCGCAGGCTGATGCCCAAACGTTTTGCCGCTTCGGATTTGTTGCCGCCGGCTTTGCGAATCGCGTCTTCCAAAACCATTTTTTCCGCGGCTTCCATCTTCTCGCGATAAGAAGGCCCGGCATTGATAAACGAGCCGGGGGCTGCGGTGGGATGCTGGCGCAGCGCCAATGTGAACGGCAAATACTCAGGCAGAATGATCTCTCCTTCGCCGAGCACGATGGCATTCTCAATCGCATTTTCCAATTCGCGCACGTTGCCCGGCCACGAATAAGACATGCACAATTGCAACGCCTCTTCAGACATCCCCACCACGTTCTTGTTGTTCGCCGCACTATAGCGTTTGATAAAGTAGTCCACCAATGCCGGAATATCCTCGAGGCGCTCGCGCAACGGC
Source organism: Candidatus Zhuqueibacterota bacterium (assembly GCA_013361015.1). Classification (GTDB taxonomy): domain Bacteria; phylum Zhuqueibacterota; class Zhuqueibacteria; order Zhuqueibacterales; family Zhuqueibacteraceae; genus JABWAN01. The sequence continues at coordinate 10,096 of JABWAN010000259.1, forward strand.
GGCAGAAAAATCGGGATCACATTCAAGCGATAGTACAAATCCTCACGAAAGTGATTTTCGATGATCGCCTTTTCGAGATCACGATTCGTGGCGGTGATCACGCGCACGTCGACTTTGAGAGACTCCGTGCTGCCGAGCCGGCTCACTTCTTTTTCCTGCAGCAGCCGCAAAAGCTTGGTCTGCACGCTCGCGGAAATGTCGCCGATTTCATCGAGAAAGATCGTGCCGCCGTCGGCCAGCTCGACGCGGCCTTTTTTGCGCGCGATCGCGCCGGTGAATGCGCCCTTTTCATATCCGAATAACTCGCTCTCCAACAACGTTTCGGGAAACGAGCTGCAACTGATTTCCACCAACGGATTAGCCGCGCGCGCGCTGTTGTAATGAATCGCGCGGCACACGAGTTCCTTGCCGGTGCCGCTTTCGCCGCGAATCAGCACCGTGGCCTGGCTTTGCGCAACCTTCGCAATCGCTTTGTAAACGAGCTGCATCGCTCCGCTTTGGCCGATGATGCCTTCATAA
>JABWAN010000260.1 GCA_013361015.1 Candidatus Zhuqueibacterota bacterium
ACAGGAAGCCGCAGCCGCACACCCAGCCGATGAACGGCCGCCAGCCGGCGACGAACACCGAGCGGTGCGCCGCCTCGATCTTGTTGATCTCCGCTTGCAGGATCGCCGGCTCCTGGGCGATTTTCGCCAGCACCGCCTTGGCCTGGGCGCGCTCGGCATCCGAGGTGAAAAGCTTGTCAAAGACGTTGCCGATGGCGGTCAGCGCATCCACGGCGGGACCTCCCATGATATTGGACAACAGGCTCATGGTCCCTCCTTTCAAACAAGACCGAGCCGGACGCCGGCGCGGCCGATGGTCAACGCCTGCCAGGGACTGTTCAGGCAGGAGGGAAACCTCGTTTGCAAGTGCGCGCAGCGCCGTTGTTTGTTGCCCCAATAATCGTGATTGCCCAGCAATGGAAAGAAGCGAATGTTCTTCGCAAAGAACGGTGCAAACAAGCGATCAAATTCCCGCCAGGCGGCCGCGGACGAACCATTCTCCACCATGTCGCCCAGATGCACGAGCACTTCGAACTCCGTGCCGAGCAAATGCTGCAAGAGCAATTCGCGCTCGCGAGGGTTTTGCTCACGGCGCAAAAAATACCGTTCCACCCGCAAAGTGCTTTGCGTATCGCCGATCACGGCAATGGGGCGTTGGGGCACGACAGTCACTTTATTCTTCCTTCAAAGCAGCCAACAGCGGCGCTTGCGCCACCGCTTTGAGCGCAAGCGCGCTCGCTAAAAATCCGGTGAGAAAAACCAGCAGCAAGGTTAAAAGGAGTGTGAACCAAGGCAGAAACGAGCCTACGCGCACAAGGTGTGGCGCCACGGCCAGCAAAGCCGCGCCGCTGCCGATTAAAATCCCCCACAGCAAGAGAAAACTATTTTCCTGCAGCAGCATCTTCATCAAAACGGTTTGCAAAAAACCGAACGCCCGCAGGGTGGCCAGTTCTCCGCGGCGTTCAATGACATTGCGCATCAGAATGAGACCTAGCCCCAACGTGCCAAGCAACAAGCCCAAGCCGCCGATGGTTTGAAACACGGAGAGATAAGTGTTCTCGACGGCTTGAAAGCTCGCCAGCTTTTCAAGAGTAGAGGTAGCGTCGAAGCCGTAGCGGTGCAATGCACTCTCTAAAACTTGCGACAAACGCGCGGCACTGTCGGGAGGTGTTTCGATCAAAAAATGCGAATAGCCGCTTTGGCCGGGAAAGTGCTTCAGAAAGTTCTCTTCGGAGATGAGTATCTCACTCTGAAAAATGCTGTTGTGCAACAGTGCGACGAAACGCAGCTTGAGGTCCTCGCCGCGCTCGTTTTGTATGACCAGATCTTTGCCCAAGCCGAGGTGCAAAATCCATTGCACGGAATTGAAATCGCCTATTGCCGGAATCACGTTCGGTTCTGTTTCCGTTTCGAGCAACGACCACGGATTCGACACACCGGCAGCGCTCGTCGCCTGAAATTGAAAACCGCCGCGTGCGCTTTGTTCCCGCGTCACGCCGAGCACGCGCGGCTTTTGTGGTTGATAAAGATTCAAACAGCTCGCATCTTCGCCGGGCAATAGCCGCAAAGGGTAAATGGTAGAGCCTTGAAACAACACCGAATCTTCCTCGGAGAATCCGAGTGCCGCGCGGCCGGAAGCCGAGTTGATATTTTGATGCAGCGGGGCATCGGATTCCGCCATTAAAGCGAATCCGCCCGAGCCGGAATTTTTCTGCAAAGCTTCGCGCCCAAACTCGCGCCGATTTGCACCCACGGCCACGATGATGAAACACGCACAGGCTACGAGCGCGGCGCTCAACATACTTCGGCCCGGATTGCGCGCATTGTTCCGCGCCGACATTGCGAAGCGCGTTGTAATGATCGCACGCGTGCGGCGCCGGCGCAGTCGCATCGACAAAAGAGCCAGGCCGGCGATCAAGAGCAATGCGCCGCTGCCGAAAAACAAACCGGCAGAGGAGGCTGAATCCATCGCCAGCGCGAGGAGGAACAGGAGCATCGCCAATGCACTCGCACTCACCGCGGCCATTCGCGCGTAACGAATGGGGGCGACTTCTGCACGTTGCGTCACGCCGTGCAACAGCGCCGTGGCCGGAATTTTTCCGAGTTGCCGCACGGTCCACCAAATGGTACAAGCGATGATAACCAGCGCGCACAATGCTCCGATGATCAAACTCGCAGGCGCAACGTGCAAAAAGAGAAACGAAGTGCCCACTGCTTCCACCCACCACGTGCGCAAGCCGATCATCATCAGCCAAGCATAGGAGAGCGCGCCAAGTGTGCCGAGCAGGGTACCCAAGAGCGCTATCAGCATGCCTTCTTTGAACAAACGCCCTCGTACCGAGCGCAAGGAATAGCCCATTGCGAGCAACGTGCCCACTTCACGCGCGCGCTGCTCCACGCCGAGGCGAAAGAGCATCCCGAGTAACAGCGTCGCGGAAGCGATCAAAAAAATACTAAAGCCGATAAACAGCATTCCGAAATCCGTTGCGCCCGCGGCGGCTTGCAAGCCTTGCGCCTTGACCGATTGCAAATTGAAACCCGCCGCTTCCGGAGTGATCGTGGACAAGAGCCTTTTTTCAAATTCAGCCTGCAGTTTGGACAAATCATTGCGGTCATTTGCAGCAAAACGAAGCGCGCTCACTTCGCCGAAACGGCTGCGCCACAAACGCCGGCCCGTGCTGTCATTCACGAAGGCCTTGGGCGTCGCGCCGTGCTCATCCCAATACACTTCATCCTGCGGGCGGATGAGTTTGAGATTTACGGGAAACGGCGGCTCCCACGCGTGCATGTCTTCCGCATTCTCGACGCCGGGGATCGGCGGCGTCAGCGTGCGATCGGCAGCCAGGCCTTTTTGTTGAACAATTCCGCGCACGCGCAACGGATGTGTTTGCGTCGCAAGTTCCTCGCGCGCGCCCACGACATAGTAACTCGCAAGCACCGTATCGCCCACCGTCGCCTGCAATTCCTGCGCGGCCCATTCATTCAACAAAACTCCATCCTCATCAAGCCGGGGCGCGGCTGCGCCCTCGCGCAACTGTAAACTTCCGAATGGTGCTGGCACGGGTGTGGGCAAAGCCGTGATGGTGGAATAAGGCACCATTCGGCCGTGCGCGTGCAACGTATTCGCGAGATAGGTGAGAATGGGTTGAGGCGCAAGTTGCAAGTCGTGCGTGAGGGTGCGTGTAAGCGCTACGATGCTCGGTTTCAAAATCAATTCGCGGCTCGTCAAACTGAAAAAAGTATCGTGCGTTTGCAGGCGCAGACCGAGGTCCGCAAGTTGCCAGTTTGCCTGCAGGCTGTGAGCTAGAACAGCATCCTCTTTCAAGTGAGGAGTCGTCATGGGTCTATTCTGCGTTTCTATCGCGCCCTTTGCAGCGACCAACAAAGCATTAACCTTGCCTTCTTGCGCGAGCGCGCGTTGTAACGTCGGCAGAAGCACGAACGCATTGCGCGGCAGATGTTGCTGTGGGCGCAATCCGAAGCGCCCCAGGCCGCAATTGGGTAGAATATGCGTGACGGTAAGCCGCAGGCTGGCGAGCACGTCCTCTGCTTCCTTGTTTCCCAACAAAGAGGCGCGTGGAATCTCACTGTAGCTTTTGAAAGCGAGCAGAACTTGATCGCCGACTTTTGCATTCAACTCTTGTTGCAGCGCGGCGTTGATAATGACCGAGGGAAAGGGCTGCCCGGTTCTGCGAGCGAGCCGAGGAATAAGAGAATCTGGGGAGGCGCCGAAGAGTTTGGCGAAGCGCTCATCCACGCCGCAAATATTGACGCCCGTAGCACGGCTTTTCGTGGCGGTTTGAATCATCGTGCCGGTTAGTAACAACGCAGGAACCGCCGTATCGAACTTCGCCCGATACTCAACTTGTTCGCTCAAGTCGAGAGCTAGTTCCTCGCGAAAGAGATTTTCGGAGAGCAGGGTGTAGTCGATTTTGCCGAGGCGGTCGAGCGTCAAATCGCGCAAGCTGCCGCGCACGGAATCGCCGACCAGCAACGCACCGGTGAGCACCGCGGTCGCAGTGGCCGCGCCCAACATGACCGCGAGTTGAATGCGCCAAAAGTATTTCAAACTGCGAAGCAAGCGCCCTCCCGCAGTTCATAGCGGCGCTCGCAATGCGCAGCCAGCTCCGCGCTGTGTGTGACGATGATGAGGATATTGTTTTGCTCGCGATGCAACTCGAACAGCAGCGCTGCAACTGCTTGTGCCGTGTTGCGATCCAGATTGCCGGTGGGCTCATCGCACAAAAGCAGGCGCGGACGATTTACCAGCGCACGCGCAACTGCGACGCGCTGTCTTTCGCCGCCGGAAAGTTCCGCGGGAAAATGCTCGAGACGGTGTGCGAGGCCGACCCGCTGCAATAATTCTCTGGCCCGCGCCACCACTGCGTTAGCGGATTTGCCGAACGCGAGCGCGGGCAGCAGCGCGTTTTCCAGCACAGAATATTGCGGCAAAAGATGATGCTCTTGAAACACAAAGCCAATCGTTTGATTGCGGAATTTGGCGAGTTCCGGCTCGGCAAGCTGCAGCGGATTGATCTCGTCGAGAGTGATGGCGCCGGCTGAAGGCCTGTCCAGCGTTCCAATTAGATGCAGGAGCGTGCTCTTGCCGGAGCCGGACGGCCCAATGATCGCGAGCGACTGGCCGGAGGAAATTTCAAAAGAGAGGTCGCGCAAAACTTCGACACGGCGCTCGCCATTCTCGAAATTCTTGGCGACTTGTGATACTTTTAGACGAGTGGGGGTTGTTTTTTGCGTCATAACAATTTTGTCAACAGCTAGAAACAACGCAACGAATAAAAGGAATCCTCGATACGTGTTTCAATCCGCTCGGCATTTTCTTCTTCAACAATTTGGTCGTAAATCGTTTTGCCGGTTCTGATAATTTGAACTAGATTGCTGCCGGCGCTTCCTCAATCTGGTCCATAATAAAGCTCGGAATCGGAATGGCCTGGAAGCCTTTTGCAGGATGACAAATGCAACACGCCGCGCTCACTTGGCCGCATGCGACGGGCCGGCCGCCGGTGCTAATTTCAAACTTATAAGTGAGTGATTTCGTGCCTTTGCGTGTGACGCGCAGATGAATGTCGAGCACGTCTTCAAACTTGGCCGGACTTAAATACTCGCACGAGACGGCTAGGCGCGGCCAACCGAGTTGCATGCCGTCGAGCTGCGCCGCGACACTGGTTCCCAATGAGCGCAAAAACTCATGCTCGGCGGTTTCCATAAAAATGAAGAAGCGGGAAAAATGCACGACACCGGCCATGTCGGTATCGCAAAACTCTATGCGCCGTTGGGTGTGAAATTCGTAGGGCATATGGCAAGACAGAAAAATGAAGGGCAGAAAAATTTTGCCCACGAAACACACGAAAAATTCTTTTCGCATATTTCACGTGTTTCGCGGGCAGAGCTGAAATGAAATTAGTTCCCCGGCCGATACCTCGTCACCAAATAGCCGCCCAAAGCCGCGAGTGCGATACCTGCGAGAAACTGCCAACGCATGGCGCGGAAACCACCGGACGGAGGATGCATCGTAAATGCGACCACGGCATTCACCACCGGCGCGCCGGCAAAGACGATCGACATCACCACGCTGGGCGTGCCTTTTGCGCCGAACGCGAGCAGCACACAGAACGCACCGAGCGCACCAACCACGCCCGCGAGCAATGACCAATTCATGCCTTTCGCCGGCATACTCCAGCTCGCGCCGCTAATGAGCAGCATAATGACCGGGCCAACCACGGCCGTGATTAAATACGCAATGCCGACGAAGAGGAAAGCTTTGTAGCGCCCATTCACGGGATCGGCCATGCCCATCTGGCCGGAATGTAGAAACACACCGTATAGTCCCCAACTGACAACGGTCATTAGAGCGAAGAGTAACCAGGTCATGCTTTGATCTGAAGTTTGCGGCGAGGGCATTGTAGCGGCTCCTGTTTGCTAATTGTGAAGAGGAAAGCGTGGGTCGTCGATTGTTGATCATCTCTTTGCAAGCAATCTACCCTCATCAAGCTACGATCCACTCACTGAAATCACTTCTCGTGCAACCAAATTGCGCGGAGAGACATACTTTCGATACACCTCCGCGGTCGTTTCCGCCATCTTCTTGTCATTGAACTCACGACGTACCGCGGCTTGGCCTTGCTGTCCGAGCTTGGCGCGACGCGCGGGGTCATTATATAATTCTAGAATTCCATTTGCAAGCGCCGCCGCAGACTTTGGTTCGACCAAGAGTCCACCTTGCGTCAAACTCACCATCTCTGGAAATGTGCCGTGCCGCGGCTGCACCACGGGTACGCCATTCGCCAGTGCTTCCAAAATAGAAAGGCCTTTGGATTCTTGGTAAATCGTGGGCACGGAGAACACGTCTAGGCTGCTTAGGAAGTTGATCTTGTGCTGCCGATCGACTTCGCCGTGATATTCGAAAGCCTCTTGCAGGCCCCAAGTTTCGATCTGCTTCACCAACGTTTCAAAATATTTTTTATCGCGCTTGCCGAGATAGCCTGCAACCTTCAAGCGCACGGCAGGACGCCCGAGTTTTTGCGTGAGGAGATGAAAGGCTTCGATCAATACGTGCAAGCCTTTCTCCGGGCAGATACGCGCCAAGTAGCCGACCACAAACGGCGTCGCACCATTGTGCTGCGGCGTGCGGCCATGGTCCCCTCGCACGCAAGTGTTGCCGAAGCCACCCCCCGGCGTCAAGCGGAATCCCCACGATGCGCGGCGATCGCGCCCGGGCGTCACCCCGGGTTCCCTACACTGGCGAGAATGAGCCGGCGGTCACCCGTCTCATGGATTCGCGGCCTGTCGCTCGCCGACAAGTGTCTGGTTCTGTTCGGTGGCGCGGTGGTGTTGATCGTGTGCGCCGCGCTGGCCGCCCCGTGGTTCCGCATGTTCGCGCTGGTCGAGGAGGGCCAGCTCGATCGCGCGTATGCCGCGCTCTACGAGACGCACATGGCGCCGTTGCCCGCGCCGGTGGGGGCGTGACGTGGCCGGCATCGGCTTCGTCCTCGACCGGCTGACCTCGCGTGGCGACCTGATCGGGCTCGCCCGGGGGTACGCCCACGCCGCCGTGTCCACCTCAGGCGGCTGGCTGTTCACCATCGTCGCGCTGTCGCTCGTCACGTACTTCGGCCCCAGCTTCGCCAGCTATGCCGATCTCAGCACGTTCCGGCTGATCGTCGTCTACAACTTCGCCTTCTCGCTGGTGCTGAGCGGCCCGGTGGTGCTGGTGCTGACCCGCTACCTGTCGGATCAGATCTTCGCCCGCTCGGTCCGGGGCGTGCCGGGCATGGTGATCGGCGGGATCATCGTGAGCCTCCTCGTGGCCGCGCCCCTCGCCGTGCCCT
>JABWAN010000261.1 GCA_013361015.1 Candidatus Zhuqueibacterota bacterium
ACGTAATAAAACGTGAGCATGATGCCCGTGATCGCTTGAATGACGAAGAGATACAGCGGCGTGCCGCCCACCGCAAACCACCAGCGTTTGAGGTGATACGGAATCGGCTCGCTCGACATTTCTTTGAACACGTCCAAGTCGATGGGGAAGGAATCTTTCGCCCAAGTTTTGATTGATTGCAAAGCGGCCATCATCTCTCCTTGATTGCTTGGGGCATGGAGCATGGCGCATGGAATAAGGATGCGCGGCTCGCACACGTTTTCAAAAAGACAGCGAAGTGCGAAATCTAGAGATTTTGCGGCACAGAAGTTCTAAACGATCCAGCACATCTTTTTTTGTTTTCTCGTCAATCACATTTCTTCTTTGAAGTATGATGGCGATGTTCGCGTTTTCAAACGTCGAGCTTCTTGCAATATTCAAATAACGTGCGAACTCTTTGTCCGAATCGCAGCCGGAGCCTTCGGCAATGTTATTCGACATGCTCATGCCCGCGCCGCGTACTTGCTCGGCAAAACGTTAGAGATGCTTACGCTCAAGTTCATCAGCAATATCAAAAAGCTGATCGCCGAGTTCAATCGCCATCTTCCAGATCTCCAAATCTTGAAATCGAAACTGTGCCATAACCCACCTCCGTTGCTTTCGAGTGGTCTTGTTTTTCTCCATGCTCCGCGCCCCATGCGCCATGCCCTAAGCTTCACGCACCTCGACGAAGACATTATCATTCTCATCCACGAAAACTGCAAACTTATCCAACGGCCGCGGCGGCGGGCCGGAGATGACGTTGCCGTTCACGTCGAAATAGCCGTTATGGCACGGGCAGAAGAAATGGCTTTTATCCGGCTCCCAATAGGCCGTGCAGCCGAGGTGTGTGCAAGTAGTCGAAAGCGCGACGAAGCCGGTGCCGGAATTGACAAGCACGATTTTTCTTCCGCTCAAATCTTTAAACGTAGTGCTCGCGCCGGGCGGGAGCTTGTCCGCGGAGGTGACGAGAATACGGCGTGGTTGCGATGCTTTGAAACGAGGACTCAAAAAACGCAGACTATAAAAGGCCGCGGTGCCATAACTCAAGAACAGGCCCGCGCCCATCCACAATTGCGAGAGAAAAGTACGACGCGAGGGTTTGGAATCTTCTGCCACAATCGCCTCCGAGCAGGAATGGGATCCGTGAAGATACAGCACAGTTTTCGGATAAAAGTATCCGTGATTTTGCAGCAATCGTACCAGCGGTGGTGGAGACTTTGGAAAGCGTGTGAATATGCGGAATGATTCGCACTTACGCAAGCGACGCATTATACTTTTTTTAAACTTAACGCGCGCGTGCGCCTCGGCGTTCGCAATACTTCCCCGCTTCGTCGGGAGCGCGAATGTAGCATTTTTCTCAAATATCGGATGAAAGACTCTCAATTTTGAGAAAAACGCACTGCCGTGAAATCGCGCGCAAGAGCTGGCAGGTGAATCTTTACTACAAAACAGGAAATTACGCCGGCCTCGCCGCAGAGATGGCACAAGGCGATTGTGGCATTTTTGTTGTCCCGTTTGTGCTCATCGCAATCTAAACGAGGGAGGAAATGGCTCGCAGGCTTTTCCTCGCGGCAGTCACTGCGTCATCATAAAATGGAAAGGAAAGCGTATGTCGAAAAGAAATGTGATTTTCGGAATCTTATGGTTGGCGTTTGCCGCAAGCTTCGCGCAAACGCAAGCGCCGGCACAAAACTTCAAAATCAGCGGCTTGTACAACGCCTGGGGCTATTCACAGCAAAATTTTTTCTTGGGCAGATTGAAAGCCCAGGATGATTACGTTGTACAAATGCTACGCTTGAATTTGGCGTTCACGCCTTCGGAGAATACCAAAGTTGCCACGCGCCTCGACTTGGCGCAAGGCTGGTGGGGCGTGGATAATGAAACGGCAACCGGTGGCAGCCAGTCGCGCACCTTTGATAACAAAGACACCCAATTCCTCACGCACATCGATCAAGCCTACTTTTGGGTCAATGTGCCGAAGCTGAAAACCGCGTTCACGATCGGTCGCATGCAATGGCTCGTTGGCAATCGTTTGTTGGTTGACAATAATTACGACGGTGTGCAAGCAGACATCAATGTCGGCAAAAATAAACTGAAACTCGGCTGGGCAAAAGTATGGGAAGGTTACGACGGCCTTTCCGATAAAACCGATCAAGCGCCCGATCTTTATGGCAATTCCGATGCGCGCGACGCCGATCTCTTGCTCGCCGATTTCGGCCTAGCCCGTGAGAAGAACAAATGGAACCTGTTCGGCTTTTTCTATAAAGACCGCGGCATTCGCGACGGCAGTGCGTATCTCATCGACGATTTGCAATACAATCGTCCACGCTTCACCCCGCAAGTGACGCAGCTCATTGCCGGCGGCCTGGCTTGCGATCTCACGCTCGGCAAAATCAAAGTGAATGGTGAAGCGAGTTATTTGATCGGCAAGGACGATATTGCCAACACCGGCTTTGCGGGCGCGTTGAACGTCAATCGCGCGGCCAACGATGCTTTGAAACACGATGTGAATGACGGCGACTTGGCGGGTTACAATCTCTATTTGAAATCAACCGTGCCCGGCAAGTTTACGCCCGGCGTGGTTTTCGGCATGGGCTCGGGCGATGATGACCCCACGAAGGGCAAAGGCAACGTCAACAAGCTGCGCACTGCCGGCTTCTTTTATGTAACGGAAATTTGGGAAGATTCGGTGATGCCCGACGAAGAAGGCATCACGCCGCAAGGCCTCGGCGCACCGAACACGCGCGGCTATCGCGAGTTCGAAAACACCACGCTTGTGCAAGCGAACGGCACGTACAAATTCAGCCCGAAGATTTCACTGTTCGGCTCCTACACGTTCATTCGCGCGACGCAGCCAATTTACGCATGGACTGCAGCCGGCGGCCCGAATCTCAATCTCAGCTCGAAAGATATTGGACAGGAGATTGACGGTCGTTTGGAATTCAACTTCCAAGAGAATTTGAGCGGCGCATTGCGCGGCGGCATTTTCTTCCCCGACAAAGGCGCGCAATATCTCATCAACGGCAGCGATCTCTGGGACGACGCCGCGATCGAGTTGCGCACGATGATTGAGTACAAGTTCTAGGCAAGGTGCCAAAAAAGATCATGAGCCAAAGAGCCAAGAAGAGTCGCAAAACGATTTGGGGCAAGACTCAAAGCTCGAGACAGAAAGATGCGGGACAGAAAAATGGATATGATGTGTTTGAGGAAAAGGCGGCTCACGAAAGAACAATAATCCGTTTTTTATTTTCCGTCCCTCATTTTTCTGTCTTTGGCCTTTCTTTAAAATTTGATCGAGGAGAGCTATGATGCGAATGCGATGGTTGCTGTCGATCCTCTTTTGTTTTGGTTTCATATTTCTGCTGTTCGCGTGCGCGCAAAATGAGGCGATGCGCACAAGTAATCAAGACGCCGCGCCGCCGTCCTCTGCACCCGCGAAACATCCCGAAGTCGATTTCAGCCAGAGTTGCTACGATTGCCATCTCAATACTTCGCCGGAAATCGTGGCGAAGTGGGAGACCGGAAAACACGGGCAGGTTAATGTCGGCTGCTTCGTTTGCCACGGCGACGGCGAAGAAGAATTTTTTGCCAAGCCGCAAGGCGAGCGCTGCAGCGGTTGTCATTCCGCGAAAGAAGTGAATTTCGCCGCGTTGCCGGTGAAGAATTGTTTCGGCTGCCACGGCGGACATGATTTGAAATTTCACAAAGCGGATTGAAGTTTACTCGGCGGCACTCCATGACTTCGGTGAATTGCGGTGGAAAAGCTTTTCCGCCGAGCCTCACCGAAGCCGCCGCGTGTCGCCGAGATTTTTCATTTCTCCGTCAGCGATAATTCCTTCCCAAACTGCCAACGACCTTTTCAAATACACAATGGAGAAACATATGCCCATGACCCGAAGAGATTTTCTCAAAGCTTCCGCGGCCAGCGCCGCCGCGGCGAGCATTGGTATGGATTGGCTACATGACAGTGCTTACGCTGCGCCCGCTATGACGTGGCACAAATCCGTTTGCCGCTTTTGCGGCACGGGCTGCGGCGTAATGCTCGGCGTCGAAAACGGCAAAGCTGTGGCCGTGAAAGGCGATAAAGAAAACACCATCAATCACGGCTTGTTGTGCGTGAAAGGTTTTTATCTGCACAAAGTGATCAACGCCAAAGGGCGCTTGCTTCATCCCATGATTCGCAAAAACGGTGAGCTGGTGCGCGCGACGTGGGAAGAAGCCATGACGCTCGTGGCGAGCAAGTTTCAAGAGACCATCATGCAATACGGGCCGGATGCGGTTGCGTTTTACGGCTCCGGCCAGGGCACCACCGAAGAAACTTATATTGCAAACAAACTTTTCAAAGGCCACATTGGCACCAACAACGTCGAAGGCAATCCGCGCCTGTGCATGGCCAGCGCGGTGGGCGGATACACGACCACCTTCGGCGCTGATGAGCCCGTGGGCACATATGACGATATCGAGCACTGCGATCTCTTTCTGCTCGTGGGCAGCAACACTGCCGAAGCGCATCCTGTGCTGTATGATCGTCTCGTTGCGCGCAAAAAGCAAAATCCGCAAACCAAAATCATCATCATCGATCCGCGCAAAACACCGACGAACAAGATTGCCGACCTGCATTTGCAAGTCATTCCCGGCTACGACCTCGCGGTGATGCACGCCATCGCGCGCATACTCGTTGTCGAAGGCTTCACCGACGAGCAGTTCATCAAAGACTCGGTGAATTTCAGCGACGGACAGAATCCGATGACGTACGAAGATTTCAAAAAATTTCTAGACAAGTACACACCGGAATATGCCGCGCAGCAAGCGGGTGTGAAGCCCGAAGAGATAGTGCAAGTCGCGCGTTTGTTTGGGCAAGCGAAGACTGCCATGACCATGTGGACTATGGGCGTGAATCAACGCGTGCGCGGCGTGTGGCTGAACAATCTCATGCACAATTTGCATCTGCTCACCGGCAAACTCGGTAAGCCCGGCAGCGATTCGTTCTCGCTCACGGGCCAGCCCAATGCGTGCGGCGGCGTGCGCGAGGGCGGTGGCCTCTCGCATCTGTTGCCCGGCCATCGTTCGGTGGAAAATGAAGCGCATCGCAAAGAGATCGCCGCGATTTGGAACGTGCCGCCGGAAAAAATTCAACCCAAGCCCGGCAAGCACACCATGGCGATGTTTGAGGCGCTCGCAAAGGGCGAAATCAAATTGATGTATGTGATGTGCACCAATCCCGCCCATTCGCTGCCCAATCTCAACAAATATTTGCAAGGCATGCAAGACGCGTTCTTGATCGTGAGCGAGGCTTTTCATCCCACCGAAACGAGCAAGCTGGCGGACGTACTGTTGCCTGCGGCGTTTTGGGGCGAGAAAGAAGGCGTGTATGGCTGCACCGAGCGCCGCTCGCAACACATGGCTCAAGCGCTCGAACCGCAGGGCGAAGCGCGTTGGGACGGCGCGATACTCATCGATCTCGCCACGCGCCTCGGTCACGGCCAAAACTTTGCGCACTTCAAATCTGTTGAAGACGTGTGGAACGAATATCTGCAAACCACCAAAGGCAAAGACATGGATTTGACCGGCGCGACGTATGCGCGCTTGCGCGAAGTGCGCGGCCTGCGTTGGCCCGTGCCGAGCGTCGATCATCCCGGCACCACGCATCGTTTTGTGGAAGGCGATCCGCTTTTTCCGAAAGAGAAAGCCGCGGGCCGTCGCATGTATTTTTATGGCAAGCCCGACGGCAAGGCCGTGATCTTCGCGCGTCCGGACAAAGGCCCGGAAGAGCCGGTCGATGCCGAATATCCCATCGCGCTCACCACTGGTCGCGTGCTCGAACATTGGCACACGATGACGATGACAGGCCAAGTGTTAGAGTTGCATCGCGCGGTGCCGAAGCCGTATGTCGAGATTCATCCCGAAGACGCAACGGCGTGGGGCATTGCGGACAAGAGCACGGTGCGTTTGCTCACGCGGCGCGGCAAACTGGAAATGGAAGCGCGCGTCATTGATCGCCCGCGCCGAGGCACGATCTTCATTCCGTGGCATTGGCCGGAGAAACTCGCGAACTTGCTCACCACCGACGCCATCGATCCCGGCTCGAAAGAACCGGAGTACAAAGTGTGTGCGGTGAAGATCGAGAAAGTGTGATGGTTGGAGTGTTGGAGTAATGGATTGATGGAGTGTTGGAAAAGCTTTTCCCCAGCACTCCAATACTCCGACACTCCATTACTCCAGTGGAGTGTTTATGTTGATCGCAAGCATGATCGTCAAAGTCGTTGCGCCGGAAGCGCAGGCTGTGCAAAAGAGGCTGGAAAGCATTCCCAAAGTCAAAACCTACGGGATTCACAGAGAGGACAACATCATCGTCGTAACGGAAGCGCGCAGCGTCGAAGAGTTGGAACAACTTTCAAAGCACATCACGCACGAAATCCCCGGAGTGCTCGGCGTGTTTCCGACGTATGTCACGGAAGATGAGGAAGAGTGAGCGCGCTACTGATAATGTCATTCAGCAGGAATCCCTTTCAGTGCGCGACACTACGCCATGACAAAAAGATAAACGCAATCAAGCTTTCAACGCTTGATTAACGCGCCGGTTTTTATGTTCTGTCGCTGCTGCACCGAGGGCCCGTCTCCGCTTGTTTCTCTAGGTGATCTTTTCAAAGCAGAGTGACTTCAAAGCGATTGCCTCCCGCTGCCAAACGGTGGTTTTCAAAATAAACTATGCTCGCTGCGCTTCTCAAATTTTTCACACACGCGCGCAATGCTCCTGCTCCGTTGCGCCCGCCCGGCGCTGTTTTGGAGAAAGAGTTTGTGCAGCGCTGCATCAAATGCAACAAGTGCGCACAGGTTTGTCCATACGGCAGCATTCAAATGGCGCATCTGCATTGGGGCGCAGGCTTCGGCACGCCGATGATCTTCGCGCGCGACATGCCGTGCTATGTCTGCATGAAATGCCCGCCCGTTTGCCCCACCGGCGCGTTGGATAATCGCCTCACACAAAAAGAAAACGTGCGCATGGGCACGGCCGCCATCGACACGGAGAAATGCCTGCCCTATAGCGGCGTGATTTGCCGCGCATGCTTCGAGCGCTGCCCGATCTATCGCGAAGCGATTACGTTGAAAGATGAAATCTTTCCGCAGGTGCATGAAGACAAGTGCCTCGGCTGCGGCATTTGCGAGCACGTGTGCCCCGCGGAAGAGGCCGCCATCACCGTTCGTGCGCGGCTGGAGTAAAGGAGGCTACGCCGAGATTGAAGGCGCCAACATGGAAGTCGTGTTGCTCGAAAAGGCGCCGGCAATT
>JABWAN010000262.1 GCA_013361015.1 Candidatus Zhuqueibacterota bacterium
GGCCTGCTGGCTGCTTGTTCGCGAAAACCACCGGCTGATCCTGTTTGGAGCTTATCCAGCGGAGTTACAGTGGCGCCCGCTCGGCGTTGTCATGTTGTACGCGGCCGGCATGGCGCTCGGATTATATCTCATGATAGCAGGTGTGCGTGAGCGGCTCACACTTTTCCTCTATGCGCATGTCGCCCTTTGCTTTGTCGGGCTGATCTTTCTCCTGATTTCGATCCGGCGCGTCGGTCATCAAATCAGCATCGATAATCCAATCAATACCGCAGGCCGCTATTTACTGGTCTTTCTCTCGATCGCCGTTTGCATTCCGATCCTCGTCATCACTTATAGATTTGTCTTCGTCAGGCACGACGATCGCATTCACAATCCGCACGCCGCACCGAAAAGCATGGCCGCAGAAGCAATGGGGGGCGAGCAAGGACCTTTTTATCCTTCCAGCGTTGCGACGACGACGCAGGATACCATTGCGACGGATTTCATGTTAACCCCGGAAACGTGCGGGGCGGCCGGCTGCCACCCCGACATCTATCGCCAATGGCAAAGTTCGGCGCATCGCTATTCGGATTACAGCAATCTCTGGTATCGCAAAGCAATTACGACCGCGGAGCTGCGCCTCGGCAACACCGCGACGAAGTGGTGTGCGGGATGCCATACCCCCGCAGTATTGTTGAACGGTGACATGCGCCTGCCCTCGGCAGAACATTCACAATCACCCGCCGCGCATGCCGGTATCTCCTGCACGTTGTGTCACGGCATTGTCGATGTGCGCGGTACGATGGGGCAGGGTGGATTCATCAGCGAGCGGCCCAAGCTGTTTGACATGCTCGCCAGTAAAAATCCTACGATCAAGAATCTCTATGCGTGGTTCGTGCATCTTGATCCCAAGCCGCACCGCGATACCTTCCGGCAGCCGTTTCATCGCAATGAAAACGGCGCGTTCTGTTCCTCCTGTCACAAGGCACATACGGACGTACCCCTCAATCAAGCGCGCTGGCTGCAAATCATGAATGATTACGACAGTTGGCAATCCGGAAACTTTGGGCAAGGTGACCGCGATTTTGCTTACATCGAAAAGAGAAAAAATTGCGTGGCTTGCCACATGCCTTTTGTGAATACGCAGGACGGGAAAAGCTATTTTCGTGATCATCGTTTTCTCGGGGCGAATACCTTGCTGCCAAGTATCAACGCTGATTCCACACACTTGCAAGCCACCATTGATTATTTGCGTGACCACCGCCTCACACTGGATCTCTTCGCATTGAGTTTGGCGCCCGTGCGCGAAGCGCCGGCGCCTCCTGTCAGCGCCGTTCGCGAGGATAGTGCGCAAGTCGCCACCGTGCTCATGAGCAGTGACATCAACACCACGCAGGCGGTCTTTGCCATGGACTCGGCGGTGGTGCCGTTGGCGGGTCCAACGCCTCGACTTAAACGCGGCCAATCCTTCCGCCTCGATGTGGTCGTGCGTTCGCGCGACATTGGCCACAATTTTCCCGCGGGCGCTGCGGACATGGCGCAAGCCTGGCTTGAGCTAAAGATGGTTGATGAAAACGGCAAAGTCATTTTTTGGAGCGGCGCAACGCGCGGCACGGAGGTCGATCCGCAAGCGCATTTTTACGGCGTTGAAATGGTGGACAGTACCGGCCGGCGCACTGTTCATGAGCGCAGTTGGGAGGCGCGCGTCGCTTCGTTCAGCAACTTGCTCCCACCCAATAGTGCGGAGGTCGTGCGCTATCGCGCGCAGATTCCGGAAGATTGCGGCGAGCTTGTTACAGTGGAAGCCCGGCTGCACTATCGCAAATATCATCCGTCTCATTTGGAATGGTTGCAAGACCCCGACCTGCAACCCATGCTCGGCAACGCACGCAAGCGCTCCGCGCTTGGCGACATGCAAGTTCCGGCCGTGGAAATGGCTTACGCAAAAGCTAGCCTTTTGATTGGAGCAAGCGACAATCACACCGGCGCAAACGATACGGCGAACGCTGCGATGACCGCGGAGCGGTGGCAAAATTACGGCATCGGCTTGTTGCGGCAAAATGAATTGGCGGCAGCAGAGCACGCTTTCACGCAAGCGCTGCGGCTCGCGCCCGACGATGACTATCTTGCAATCAATCTAGGCCTCATTCAGCTTCGCACCGGGCGCGTGCGTGAAGCCCGAGCTGCCTTCGAAGCGGCCGTGCAGAAAGCGGACGAGTCCGGGCGCGCGCATTACTACCTCGGCATGGCGCTCAAAGCCGCGGGTGATTATCGCAAAGCGCTCAATCACGTGAAACGCGCTTCTGAATTGGCGCGTCGCGACCGCGAATTCCGCATTGAGATCGGCCGGCTTTACCATCTTCTCGGCGATTATGAACGCGCTATCCGCTCTTTCAAGCGTGCACTGCGCATCGACCCCGAGGCGCCGGCGGTTTATCACGAGATGATGAAGACGTATCTCGCCAAAGGCGACAGCAAAAGCGCGGCGCGTGTCGAGCAACTCTATCGTCGCTTCACCAAGGATGAGCAGATGCGCGCCATGGAGAAAGAATTTCGTCCGCAGATTTTGGATGCCCCACCGCAAACGTATCACGAGCATGATTCGATTGACCCAAGCTGGCTGAAGCCGAAAGAAGAGTCCACGAATGGCTACTCGTCCTCGCTGGAACGTTGAGTTACGCGCGTGTTCGTGCGCTTCAGCTTTGATCACCTCAAACGCTAGTACAAGACTGGCGGGTAACTATCCCGACGCGATCCCTCCCATGTGGGCACTGGTCTCGTCACTCTGTTGATTTTGCAGCGCAGTCCTTCTCCCGGTTTTGTTTACCGGTGAAAAGACTGCGTTGCGCCATTTTGCAAAGGGTTTGAGGTGAGTTTACCAAACACGTCGTCTGGAAAAAAGATTCTGTTTATCTCCTGGGCGGAGAATTGTAGCCGGAGCGACACCATCGCACGTTTGTTGGGCGGCGTTTCGAAAATGGTCTACGCGGTGAAATTCGGCAGCCGGCCTGCAACGGTGTGGTTGAAATACCTCGTGCAAATGCATATGACGTGGAAGTTGCTCAAGCGCGAGCGCCCCTCTGTTGTGTTGGTGATGGTGCCGCCGGTGTTTATTTGTGTTCCGGTTTATCTCTACTGCAAGATTTTTCGCGCCGGTTATATCACCGATACGCACACCGCCGCATTCACGATGTCGCGCTGGAAGCCGCTGCTCTTTCTCAATGCCTGGTTCTATCGTCGTGCTTTGACGAATATCGTCACCAATGCCCATCTCGCGCGGCAAGTTGAAAACTGGAAAGCGCCGTTCATCGTGATTGGCGATCTGCCGGTGCGTTTCGAAAAGATCAAAGCATTTCCTGTGAATGGCCGCTTCACGGTTGCGGTGATTTGCAGCTACAACCCCGACGAGCCGCTCGAGGAAATTTGGCAAGCCGCGAGGGCATTGCCTCAAGTGGATTTTTTTGTGACCGGCAAAGTGAAGGATGCGCCGCCGCACTTGGTCAACAACAAACCGGAAAACGTGCGCTTGACGGATTTTCTCGCGCTTGATCTTTATGCCGGATTGGTGCGCGACAGCCACGCCGTGATGGTGCTCACCACGCGTGATCACACGATGCAGCGCGGCGCATATGAAGCGATGGCGCTGGGCACGCCGGTCATCACTTCCGACTGGCCGCTGCTGCGCGAAACGTTCAGCAAGGGCGCGCTCTTCGTCGACAATACTCCGCAGAGCATCGCGCAGGCCGTGCGTACGCTGCAAGCTTCCTGGCCGGAATACCAAGCCGCGATGCAAGCACAACGGCAAGAGCGTCATGAATTATGGCGTGAAAAGGAAAAGGCGCTGCACACCGCGCTGGCGGCCGTGCAATGAAGTGGACTGATGGCAAATTCTATGAATCCCGCTCCGCGCTTCGCGCAATTGCACAGAAGCCTCTCCGAGCCGCTGCGTTCGCTGCTCTTGAAGGACACGACTTTTGAGTTAACGGGAGCATGGAAGTTTTTTGCGCGGCTGGAACCCTCGCAAACGCTTTTGCTCTATATGCCCGGTTATAGCGCGCTCGCTTTGAGTTTGGCGCGTCACGTGGCGCGTGTCGACGTGATTGGACCGAATGCGGAAGAGGAAGCTCTGCTGGCGGAAATCGCTGCGGCGAAAGCGCTCACCAGCCTCAACGTAAAGCATTCCCTCGCGGAATTGTGCACGCCTTACGGCACCATCGTATTGCTGCCGCAGCATGCTGCGCCGGAGGACGCGCTGTTGCTGGAGTTGCTGGCGCACTTGGCGCAGCAAAGCGGCGCGGAGGAGTGGTGGGTCGTGGCGCGCGAAGTGCCGCGTTTGAAGCTCACCCGCCGCGGCAGAAATTTCTGGCAACGCTTGCGCACGCGCCAGGCGACCCGCGCGATGTCCTCCGATTTGCGTTTGCTCTTTGCGCCGAGCGCAACGGTGAAAGTTGCACAATTGCCGGAAGTGCTTGATGGGCGCTTGCCCGCTTTCCAGCACGAATTGCAGCTCGTGCCCGATTTCTCTTCGCCCAAATATGTTGCGCCGCCGTTTGCTTGGAAAAAGCAAAGCGGCGTTTTTGAAAATCTCCGCGCGCAGAAACCCACGCCGGCCGAACACACGCTGCTCGGTTTCAGCAACACGCGGGCGCGCTCATTCTTGGAGCGCTTGCTCGGCCACTTGAACCGCAATCGCACCGAGGCCTGGCAAATTGGACGGCAATATCGCGTGTTGCCCGGCGGCAAAGTCCAAATCGAGTTGCTCGCTGAGAATGCGCCAACGGCCGCGCTATTAAAATTACCATTGATTCCGCATGCGGCCGGACGCATGCGCGAGAATGCAAATCATCTCGTGCGGCTCGCGCAAACAGAAGAATTGCGCGAGGAACAGCGTCGTCTTTTTCCACAAAGCCTGGCGGAGGGCATTTTTGAAGGACAGGCTTTTTATCTCGAAACTTTTTTGAGCGGCCGCGCGCTGGAACAATTGCCCGCGGAACAAAGAAGCCCGCTCTTGTTTGAAAACGTCTTTGCGTTTTGGCTGGACGTGCAAAAGCGCATGGCGCGCACCGTGAAGATTACCGAACTCGTTTTTGGCAGTGTCTTCACGAACCTCGCGGAGCGCATGCAAACCTGGCTCAAACTCGAAGCGCAAGAGCGCGAGTTATTGCAGCGCGTGGTGGCGTACTGGCAGGAAAGATTCGCCGGGCGCGAGCTGGGGCTTGGCATCGTGCACGGCGATTTTTCCATCAAAAACATCTTGGTCGATCCCGGCGCACAACGCCTCACCGGCGTGATTGATTGGGATCTTGCAGATTTTTTCTCAGTCCCGCTTTTAGACGTGCTGCATTTTTTTGTGCGCCTGGATGCACGCTCGTTTCAAGAAGCACCGCCGATGATCGCGCTACGCTTGACGCAAACACCGGAGGGCATACACCGGGAATTTTTTTTGCGCGCGGTCGAGGTGCACGGCTATCACCCGGAGGATTGGCCCGGGCTCGTGATGTTGTACTGGCTGTTTCGCATGCGCGGATATCTTGGCTCGCCCAAGCAAACGGATGCCAAATTCCGGCGGCGACAGATTTCAGAAGTGCTGGCGCTGTTTGCACGCGAAATTTTATCACCTCGAGTTGGAGTCGTGGTTTGAAGACCGCCCTGTTCCCTGCGCTGCTCAACGCACTGTCAGACCGTGGGATTCCGTATGTGTTGTTGCGTGATCATCCCGAAACCCCTGCCATTCGCGATTTGGATCTCTTGCTCGATCGCTCCCGCCTTGCGGAGTTTTTGCGGATCGCCGCGCAACAAGGATTCCAACTGCTCAAGTCCGGCCGCTTAAATCCCGGCAAGAAGGTCTTGCTCTTGTGGAATGATCGCGGGCCGCACCTCATCGACTTGCACGAGCGCTTGATCTATCACGGTTATGAGTACATGGATGCAACCCTCGTGCTCAGCCGTCGTCGCCGCGAGGGCGGATACTATCATCTTAGCCTCGAAGATGAGCTGTTGACCTTGTTTCTGCACAATGTGCTCGGCAAAGCGGAAATTCAAGCCAAGCATCGTGATCGTCTGTTTGCGCTGTTCGAGGCGCGGCTGGATGAAAACTACATCGCGGAGCATTTGCGCCGTTTCGGCATTGCGGAGATTTTCGCCGAAGCCCGGCGCGAGTTTGTGACTTTGGCGCGGGACATTACGCTCGTGGAAAAGTATCGTCGCCGCATTTTGGGGCGGCTTCAACATCACCCCAAAATGAACGCCGTGCGCCAGTTTCAAATTCGCGTGCGAGAACGCCTGGAAAAATGGATCGGCGGAAAGCGCGGCGCACTCATAGCTTTTATCGGGCCGGACGGCTGCGGCAAGAGCGCGATCACAACTGCGTTGCATGAAGAATTCCGCCGCGCGACGATTGCGACCGACGTGGTTTATCTCGGCCCATGGGGCCAGCATCGTTTGCCGTTGCACGACATCATGCGCAAGCTCAACATCAAGCCCTATAGCCCGAAAGAGAAAAGCGGTACGGCCGCCGCGGGGCATTTGAATGCGATGCGGCGCTTTGTGTATTTCTGCAAAGGCACGGTGTTCTACTTGTTGCTCGCAGTGGAATTGTGGTTCCGCTATTACGCCCTGGCACTGCCGCGATTGCGGCGCGGCCGCATCGTGCTCGCCGATCGCTATATCTACGATCTCATGATCGGCTACAAAAACCGGCCGCTGCATTCGCATCAACGCTTGCGCCGGTGGCTCTGCCGGCGCTATCCCAAGCCGGATCTTGCCATACTTTTGGATGCCGCGCCCGAAGTGATTTATCAGCGCAAGCCGCAATTCGAGGTGAGCCAGCTCGATGACATCCGCCGCCGGTATCATGAGCTGCGCCAGACTTTTGATCTGCAAACGTTGGATACGAGTGTGAGCGTGGAAACGACGAGGGAGGATTTCAAGCAGAGGTTTCTGGCGAGAGTGCTGCGGGTACTAAAACCGTAAGAGGGAAACCCTTCTTTCTAAGGGTGTCGTTCAGAAGGTGATTCTTGATGAGGCTTCAAACAATACGAACTCCGGTTTCGACGATCTCTTCGACAAAAGGATTGTCCAAAGTAAAATCTTCGGGACGGAAAGGATGTGCTTCCAGGCGCGTGTCAACCTTCAAAATGAACGGGGTGACTTTGCAATGGTCGTTGAATCGAATACCTTCGAACTTGTCGGAGATCAACGCGACATCAATATCGCTCCACTCGGATTGACTGCCTCGCGCGTAGGAGCCAAAAACGAAGGCTTGGGTGATCGTTAATTCGTGGTTG
>JABWAN010000263.1 GCA_013361015.1 Candidatus Zhuqueibacterota bacterium
CATCATTCTCCACACCGCGGAAATGCTGCCGCATGTCAAACTGCGGCAGTGGGTGCAGAGTGTTGCGGATGAGCTTGAAATTCCTTATCAATTCATGCTTGAAGAAGGCGGCGGCACGGACGCCGGCCCGATCCACAAATGGAACCTCGGCGTGCCAACACTCGATCTCGTGATTTCGCAGCGCTATTATCATTCCGCGAACGGCATTATCCATCGCGATGATTACGAGAGTGCGGTGCGTTTGATTACGGAAGTGGTGAAGCGGTTGGAGAGTAGGGTTGTAGACGAGTTGCAGTTCAAAACGAAGTGAAGCACAAGCCGGCCTTGCGCGTGATGATGTTGGTATTCAATCCAACCACCACGCGCAAGGCTAGCTCTCTCCAGAGTTCTTTTACCTTGCCACCATTAGTTTTTTCGTCGCGCTGAATTTGCCCGCGGTCATGCGATAAAAATATGTGCCGGCGCGCGCTTCGGATGGAATCTGAAAGAGAATTTGATGCTCGCCCGCGGAGTGCGGCGCATTGATTAAAGTCGCCACTTCCCTGCCGAGCAAGTCATACACGATTAACGAAACCGTCTCCGGCTGCTGCAATGTGTAGCGGATCATCGTTGCAGGCTGGGTGAGAGCGTCGCGCACGGACAATGGGTTTGGAAAATTTTGCGCAAGCTCGAATGCGTGCGGCGCTGCTTCATGCGCGCCTTCCAGCACGGAGCTGGCCGGTCCTTCGGTGAGGGTGAGCACCGTATCCGCTTTGATATTGCGCCACACTTCAACTTTGCCCGAAGGCCAAACGATTTTGAGCGAGTCGATCATTGTTGCCTCGCCCACGCCGAAATGTGCCTGCAGATTCTGCCCGCAATATCCGCTTTGCCCTTCGATATCCCGCCTTTGCCAAACGGCTTTGCCTGCGATTGTGGCTTTCACGTGCAGCTTCGCGCCAATTGCGGAACGATTCGAAGTGGTGCCCACGCAGTTGATTTCCAACCAATGCTGGCCGCTGGTTTCATTCCGAAAAAAAGCGTTGTTTTGCGCTTCATTAAAAGTGCGCGCGATGAAGATATCGAGATCGCCGTCGCGATCGTAGTCGCCCCAACTAAAACCATAGGACCAGCCCAAATCATTGACGAGATCGCCCGCCGTGACTTTTTCAAAATCGGGTGTGCCGGTTTCCATCAGTTGATTGCGAAAGAGTGAATTCCGCAATTGCACACTCGCATAAGCCTTGGTTACGAATAAATCAAGATCGCCGTCGTTGTCGTAATCTCCCCAGCCGCTGCATGCGGAATAGCCGCCGTCTGTAATCAGAACCCCGGAGGTGATTTTCGTGAATGTGCCTGCGCCTTCGTTGCGAAAGAGAAAGTTGCCTGGCCCGCTCCAATTGGCGACGAACACGTCGAGGTCGCCGTCGTTGTCATAATCGCCCCAGCTTGCGCTCCATGATGAGCCGCCTCCCGTTGCCAGAGGGCTGGAGGTGTCTTTCTCGAAACTCGCCGTGCCGCTCTCCTTCAGGAGATTGCGATAGAGATTGTTATTTTGATTTTCTTCATTGGCCACGAACATATCGAAATCACCGTCGTCGTCATAATCCACCCAATTGACGCCGCGCGAATAGAAGGCGTCGGTCACGATCGCACCCGTAGTAATTTTCGTGAACGTTTTGTTGCCATTGTTATGATACAAGTAATTCCGTTGCGGCCCGGTGGAATTCGCATCGCCGCTGTTCGCCACATACAAATCGAGAAAGCCGTCATTGTCGTAATCGCCCCACGAACAGGTTTCGGAAAAATCGTTGTCGCCCACGATGGTGTTCGCCGTGATTTTCGTGAAAGCGCCGGCGCCGCCGTTGTCATAAAAAAGATTGCGATCGCCGTACCACGTCGCGACGTAAGCATCCGCATCGCCGTCGTTATCGTAATCACCCCAACTGCTGCCGTCGGAGCGCGCGTTGTCGCCCACGACCGGCGAGTCGGTAATCTTCGTGAACGTGTAATTAGGTGGGCCGTCATTGCGATACAAGAAGGCCCTTTGTCCCGAGCGCGGGCCGTTCGTCACGAACAAATCGAGATCGTTGTCGTTGTCATAATCCACCCACGTCACGCTGCGGGAAGCCCCGCCATCAGTCACGAGCGCGCCAGTGGTAATTTTGGTGAAGGTCTGCGCGTGCAGAGTTGTGCTCAACAGAACCGTCAGCGCTGCAAGGAGCATCTTGCAACGCGCATTCTTCTTTTTGGGCAGATGGTAGCGAGCTGAATGAGTCATGACGCGATTTCCTTTCCACGAGTGAATAAAACAGATACTCCCAGCAGAAAAGGACAATGCCGCGGATGGAAAATGGTTTGCATCCGTCGCGTTGTTTCTATCCGTCAGGAGATTGGGTTTTATGCTATGCCCTGGTGACGAAGATCTTCTTTTGCTCTCAAGGTTACGGAGAAAGTGGAGAAAGCACAATCGCGATGCGATGCGACGAAGAGGCGGGAGACGAAGCGTGCTGGAAAAGAGTTGAAGCGGTTATTGCAGATGGGCAAAAAACTTTTCGCGGTAGGTGCGGCTTAAAGTGAGGCGCGTGCCGTCGGTGAGCGTGAGGTTGTAGTCGCCATTGGTGAGTGGCATTAGCGTTTTAATGCCGTCGAGCTTGACGATGGCGGAGCGATGGATGCGCAAAAACTGTTTGGGGTCAAGGCGCTGTTCGAGCGCGCCGATTTTTTCACGGAGCAAATGCTTCTTGCCGTTTTGATAAATGCGGACGTAATCGCCATAGGCTTCAAACCATTGCACCTCGCGCACTTTCAAAACCACGATGCCGTCTTTTTCCTTCACCACCAAACGCTCGGCGTAGCGGCTCGCATGGTTGAGATCGCGCAGCAACGCAGCCAGTTTTTGGTTTTCGTGTTGGTGATTGCGTGCTGCAAGCATGGTGCGCGCACGTGTGAGCGCAGCCTGCAGCAACGGCGCCTTGATCGGCTTAAGCAAATAGTCGAGCGCATGCACGCGAAAAGCCTGCAGCGCGAAGTCATCAAAGGCGGTCACGAAAATGAATAGCGGCATGCGCTCCATGCCGAGCGTTTCAATCACGCTGAAGCCGTCCAACTCGGGCATCTGAATATCGAGCAATACCAAATCCGGTTGTTTGCCGGCAATTTCCTCAACCGCTTGCAGGCCGTCGCCGCATTCACCGATGATTTCGATATCCGGCTCGGTCTTGAGCAAATTGCGAAGACCGCGCCGCGCGATAGGTTCATCGTCAATGAGCAGTGTGCGAATCTTCATTGGGTCTGCCTTTACGATCTCTCGATTTCACGCCTTCCCGAGGGACAGCGAAGAATTCATCGTTCTTGGTATCGCTGCTTCTGCGCTGCGCTGCGCTCCATTCGGCATGGCAACCTCAGACGCTGAGATCGGTTCATGCTGGGCTGTGGGGCTAAATGGCAGAACAATCTCCGCCAACGCGCCGCCTTCCGCAATGTTCTCCAGTTTCAACTCTCCCTGCAAACCGTAAAGCGTTTGCAGGCGCGCGCGGGTGTTCGCCAAGCCGATGCCGTGGTTGGACTCGCCAATTGCCACGGGGCCATAGCCATTATCGCGCACACGCAAGCGCAGCACGCCGTTTTCTCTCTCCGCGCTGATTCCGATCATGCCCGGCCCGCGACGCTTGGCGACGCCATGGCGGATGGCATTTTCCACCAACGGCTGAAGGATGAGGTTCGGCACTCGCGCGGCAAGCGTATCGGGCGCAATGTTCATGCGCACGGTCAAACGATCACCAAAACGGGTTTGCTCGATCTCCAAATACAACCGCAGGAATTCAAGCTCCTGCTGCAATGCCACCTCTTGCGTGCCGGAGTTTTTGAGCGTGTGGCGCAAAAGATCACTGAGCTGCTCCAACATGCGTGCGGCAACTTGCGGGTTCTCGTGAATGAGCACAGCGATGGTGTTGAGCGTGTTGAACAGAAAGTGCGGATGGAGTTGCATCTTCAAGGCCTGCAATTGCGCAGTGGCCAGTTCGGCCTGCAATTGCGCGGCGCGCACTTGTTCGGCTTGCATGCGCTCGTAATAATTCCACGCGTGCTGCACGAGCAGAATAACGAAGTATACCAGAATGCCGTAGTCAAAATTGGCGATGGCGAGCTGGGAAACTCTGGCAAAGGAAATCGGCGCTGCTTGTGCGTACAATGCGATAAGATTGAACGCCGTCTGTTGGAACAGAGCCAGAAGCATCGCAAAGAGGAGATGCAGCCCGATGCGGCGCAGTATTCGGCCGCGTTCGATGCGAAAGCGCGACGAAAGCTGCATAATCACGGGCGTCAGCAAAAACCACAAGCCCGCAAACGTGGAAGAAGTGACGAGAATCGCGCCCCACGGCACTTCGCGTCCGGCCGCAACGCGAAAGTACCAGGACTGCCCGCCGGACATGACTCCGGCGAACAGCCAGATGAGTAGAATGAAGCCGCGTTTTTTCCAAGCTTGAGACATCGTTCGCAGTGCTCGCATGAATGAGAGAATTGACGATGCAGGAAGATAAAGCCAAATTGCTCATCGTCAAAGTAATTTCATGCATTGCGAGCGCCGTCAAAGTCATGCGGCTGCGAAAGTCTTCTCTTTAAAAATGAGGTCCCATGCTCGGGCCGATTTCATCTTTTAGCAGAGCTCAACCTCAGCTCGGGGCGTGAGCGCGCCGACGCTTTGCTCCAATTTGAACTTGAAAGGCACCACGGCCTGTGACTCCACCGGTTTGCCTTTTAACAAAGCCGGTTTGAATTTGAAACCGTGCGCGGCCTCAATGGCAGCGTTGACAAAATCCGTAACTGAGACGCCATCAACTTTCTCTTCCGGCGCCGCGAGCTTGAGCGAAGTGGGCATGCCCTTTTTCGTGATCGCGGCCTTTATGGGAACCATTTTCGTTATCTTGCCATCGGCAGCTATTGTGAGCTGCAAAAATATCTCGCCCTCATACCCGG
This sequence comes from Candidatus Zhuqueibacterota bacterium, assembly GCA_013361015.1. GTDB lineage: Bacteria > Zhuqueibacterota > Zhuqueibacteria > Zhuqueibacterales > Zhuqueibacteraceae > JABWAN01. Next base: position 4,957 of record JABWAN010000263.1, read on the forward strand.
CTTGCTTTGCCGGTTCCGGATATTTGGGAGTTTGAAAAAATGTTACGTCCGGCGGTTGATCAAAATCTTGTGGAGCCGCAGCAGTCACGTTGCTGCCACGCTCGGGAGAAACGGGTGTCTTTTCGACTTGCTTCGGCAGCTCGCTGCATTGCCACGAGAGCATCATCATCACGACGCCCATGAAACCGAACAACGCGGCTTGCCTGAATTTTCCGGCCTTCATTTCAGATTCCTTTCGTGTGAGTAAGTGTTGCAAACGCTTGTACAAAGTGGATTGCTGAGCGGCGAATGCGATGCCGCTGCTCATGGCCGGCGCCGGTCGCAGTTGCTTTTCTGCGAACGCATAAAGCAGTTTGCTGTAATCGAGTGCGCTGATTCCGCTTTCCGAGAGCGCGACCATGTCACAACGCAGTTCGCGCAGATACGCCAAGCGCCGGCGCAGGAGCCACACGAGCGGGTTCAACCCGAATAGCACCAGCGCGGCGGACTCCATGCCCAACACCCAAAGATCGCGACCGCGGAGGTGCGCAGTTTCATGCCGCAGGATTGCCTGCAACTGTTGCGGCGACCACGCACGCCAATCCTGCGGCAGATAAAGTCTCGTGCGCAGCAAGCCGGTCAGCATTGGCGAAACCACCGCGCGCGTCTCAAAAACTTGGCAACCCGTCAACGGCAGCGGCACGATCGGCGTTGCAACTTCCAAGCTCTGCCGCAATTGCAGATGACGCTTCACCATCACACCCAAAATAAAAACTGCAGAGACGAGCCAAAGGCCGAACAACAACGGATATGGACTGAAGGCTGCGTTTGCTTGAAGGACAGTTGCGTTGGAAGCGAAGACGCCCGGAAAGAGAGCCGGTATTGCAAAGCGCTCCGGCAAAGGTGCGGGCACAGCCAGGAACGGCGGCACAAAAACTTTTGCGAGCGCAAGCACCCACAGGGCATAGCGTGTGGAGACGCTCAACTTGAGCAGCCGGTCAACCAGCGCGACAAATGCGAGGAACAACGAGATCTCCGCCATGTGCAGCGCGAAAAGCGGCCACCATTGATCTGCCAATGTGTGAAACCATGCCATTACACGTTCACTCCCTGTTGTTCTTTGGCGGCAATCAGGTCTTTCAGTTTCTGCAACTCCTCGGCGCTCAACTCGCCGGAATCGACGAGATAGGTGGCGAGCGCGCCCATGGAACCGTTGAAAATGCGCGAAGCAAGCGTACGCGCTTCATGTTGTGCGGCGAGATCGCGGGAGACTTTGGGAGTGTAAAAGTTGACCATGCCGATCTTCTTGCGCTTGAGGAAGCCTTTCGTGACCAGTATGTTCATGATCGTCTGCGTGGTGGTGTAGGCTTTTTCCGCTTTGGGATAGAGCAAGTCTTGAATCTCACGCACGGTGACCTGGCCGCCATGGTTCCAAATACCTTCCATGATCTCCCATTCCACCTCGGCTAGCTTAATGCGTTTGGCCATCGGTTCTCCTTAAGATTGATTACTAACCTATTAGTAATATAATGAGCCGATTAGGAGAAGGCAAGCGGAATTTTCAGAAAATTTCACGCCGCGGCGAGAACACGGGCGAAAGCGGTGACGCGTAAGATGGGGAGGAAACTGGCAGGCTTGGTCTTAAATCGGCGGGAGGAAACCAAGAATTTTCATAACGGATAGATGAGGAGCGCTGCGGCTTCGAGGTGCAAAATTCAGGTATCACGAAAATGCTGTAGCGCAAGCTGCAAGCCTGCGAATAGTGCAGTGCGAACAGGAGCTCTGCGCGACGTCTTCATCATGCCGGGACGCAGGCTTGTGCTTTTTGAAATCTGCGCAGCGCTTTAAGTCAGCTCGGCGAACTAGCCCCCTCGGTAAACAAACAGAGATGACTCTCAACAACGAGCAGCGACAAACCCAAAAAACGCGGTGTGATATTGCGTCGAAAGCCGGGCGGCTACACATGGAACTGAGGCATCACACGGATAGAAACAATACGACGGATAATAGTTGCGCCTTTCATTTGAGGTATTGTTTCTAGCTGTTGGGATTTCCTATTGCACGGCGCGAACGCGTTTGTGATCACTCCTCTTTCATCCGCTTCAAATCCGCCTCCGCGGCGATGTAACCGAATGCCGCCCAATACTTGCCCTGCAGCACTCTGTGAAAAATCTCTCTGGCCTTTTCGGATCGGCCGTTGTACAAATACCAATTGCCGACGCCGTAACCTTGCGTGGCAATGTCGAGAGCGCTGCTGTTTTTCACATCGAGCAATGAGTCGGCCGGCATGAGGCCTTTGTACATCAACAGGCGTTTGTGAT
>JABWAN010000264.1 GCA_013361015.1 Candidatus Zhuqueibacterota bacterium
ATCCGCGTTACACGGGTGAATTGCTCAAAGGCCCGCTTGATCCCGGCGGCTTTCTCGTCACACGTTCGTGGGAAGCACGGTACGCTGTGATCGGCACCTGTAATGTACTCTTGCAAAAAGCGCCGAATGATCGCGGCATCGCGGGTTATGCCAAAACCATTATCGCCTATCAGCTTTTGCTGAATCACAACTACACCTACGAGAACGGCATCAAAGTCGATTACTCCGGCGCTTCGACGGCAGCAGTGTTGAATGCGCGCGACGGGTTGACCGCGATTGCCGCCAAACTCGACGAAGCGCAAGCTGATTTGCAAGCCGCCGGCAGTTCCTTCAGCTTTGCGCTGTCGGGCGGTTTCGAAGGCTTCAACACACCGGCGAACTTCCTCAAGTTCAATCGCGCACTCAGAGCTCGCGTTGCGGTCTACCAAGGTGCGTTTGATGCCGGAAAATACAACGAGGCGTTGACGGCTTTGGGACAATCTTTTCTGAACGACGCGGGTGCGCTCGATCTCGGCGTTTATCATGTCTATAGCACCGGCTCGGGTGACTTGCTCAATCCGGTATTCGAGATTCCCTCGGCCGCGTCGATCAAGCTTTATGGCCACCCGATTTTCAAACGTGATGCTGAGGCCGGCGATACGCGCTACAGCTCGAAAGTTTTTGTGCGTCCGACTCCCACCACGTTCGAAGGACTCACCAGCGATCTTGCACCAACGGTGGCGAGCGGCGCAACTGCGCGCTTCCCAATCATTCGCAACGAAGAACTCATTCTGCTCCGCGCCGAAGCCAATATCGGTTTGAACAATTTGGCCGCGGCGCAAAACGACATCAATCTCATTCGCTCCAAAGCGGGGCTTGGTGCTGTGATGCTCACCGCGGCGAACGCGTTGAATCAATTGCTCCATGAAAAACGTTATTCGCTGTTTTTGGAAGGCCATCGCTGGATCGATCTGCGCCGCTACAACAAATTGGGCGACACGAACCTGGTGCCGATTGATCGTCTCGGAGGCGGAGACGTTCCACCTGACGTCGTGATCCCTCAAGTGCCGCTCCCGCGCACTGAAGGCGGAGGATGAGTTTTGAATAACATACTCTAGCCTCGGCTTAGCCGGGGTTTCCGAGTTCAGCGAGACTTGGAAGTCCCTGATGCAACGGCCAGTCCGTTGCAGGAGTCTTGTTTTGCAAATGAAAAGGCCTTTCGGGTGATTTCACCTCAAAGGCCTTTTGCTTTGATCGCAGCAATATCCTGTATTGCCTTTGCAAGGAAGTTTCTTTATTTTGCGCCCGCTTTCTGACCGCACGACTCTCACATTTTCAGAATTGCTCATGCTGCGCATCCTCGTTGTCACGATTCTCATCATCATCATTCTCATCATTTTGCTTCGTCTCGGTGAACGCCATTTGGTTTTCTTTCCAAGCAAAATGAGTGGCAGTGATCCGCGTCTTAATGCTCGCGGCATGGTAATCGAAGAGGTATGGATAAAGGCTGCGGATGGCGTGCAAATTCACGGTTGGTATGTACCGCACGATTCCGCGGTCGCGAGTTTGCTCATGGCCCACGGCAATGCCGGTAATGTGAGTGATCGCGCCGCTTGGCTCGCAAGTTTGCATGCGCAAGTGCCGGCCAATTTGTTCATGTTTGATTATCGCGGCTACGGCAAAAGTGCGGGCACGCCGAGTGAAGAAGGCTGTTATCTCGACGCGGAAGCTGCGTATGCTTGGTTGAAAACGAGGACGCCGTCTTTGCCGATCATCGCGCACGGCCATTCTCTCGGCGGCGCCGTCGTCATTGAGTTGGCGCGACGCCGCGCGCTCGCAGGTTTGATCGTCGAATCCAGTTTCACGCACGCGCGTGATATGGCGAAGCTGATGTTTGGACCTATACCCGTGCATTGGCTCTCTTCCATGAAATGGGCAAGCGTTGACAAAGTGCCCACACTCACGATCCCAAAACTTTTTTTGCACGGCGACGAGGACAGCATCGTTCCTATCGCCCTCGGCCAAGCGCTGTATGCGCGCGCCGCAGCGCCAAAACAATTCATCGCGCTCGTGGGCGTCGATCACAACGACACTTTTATCAGCGGGGGAGAGCATTACTACGCCAGCCTGCGTCAATTCATCCTGTCCTGCGTTAAACAACAAGCCAACGATTGAATCGTTGTGCTCGTTCAGGCTGTACCGCGACATTTATGTCTAGATCGCACGACGTTGCTTCGCAATAAAAAAAAAATGGCGTTTAGCAATCGAAAAAGATTAAAAGCCAAAGCCAGGGCCAAATCGTGGCTATGCAGTCACGAAATTTCATCCATTGCTTTTTTATTCGTTGTAGACAAAACAGGCGTTGCACTGCATGGTTGAGCCGCACTCTTCCGTTCCGATGAATCGCGTCATGCTCGTGCTGGCCTCCGGCATCGCTGCCATTTCTTTTGCAGCGATTTTGATTCGTTGGTGTGCAGCTCCGCCGTTGGTCATCGCGTTCTATCGTCTACTCTTCGCTGCGCTGTTCTTCTGGATTACGAGCAAGAGCGGCAATCTCACGCAGCTTCGCAACCTTCCCCTAAAGACATTGCAGTGGGGAGGGCTTGCCGGAATCGCATTGGCTTTGCACTTTGCCACGTGGATTACTTCACTCAATCATACTTCCGTCGCCAACTCAGTTGTGCTCGTTGCAACTTCACCGATTTTCGTCGCGCTCGGTGCGAGATTTATTTTAGGTGAATCGGCGCGGCCGCTGCTCTATTGGGGATTGTTGCTGGCGTTCGCCGGCGCAACAGTAATCACTTTACAAGATGCCGAGGGCAGCAACACCTCGTTCTTTGGCAATTTGCTCGCGCTCGCCGGCGCACTCTTCGCGGGTGTCTATTTTTTGATCGGCCGCAAGCTACGGCAAGAACTGGATACCGCGCCCTACGTCACGCTGTGTTATTCGGCTGCTGCCATCGTCTTATTGCTCGGCACATTGCTGTGGCGCTTGCCTTTGTTTGATTACTCAGCGCAAACTTTCTTGACGTTTCTCGCGCTTGCGTTGGTTCCGCAAGTGATCGGGCATACGAGCTTCAATTGGGCGCTCAAACACCTTTCTGCGCCTGTGGTCTCCATCGCACTGTTGGGCGAGCCGATCGGTGCGAGTATACTTGCCTTCGTCTTTTTTAAAGAAGAATTGGGGACGATGACGCTGTTCGGAGGAAGCTTAACATTGTTCGGTGTAGCGTTGGCAATTTTTTCGGAGAGAGGAAAAGCTTGAAACGAATTTTGATCGCGGCAAACACACACTCGGCGCACGGCAAAGGCGCCGAGATCTTACGCAAAGCGGAACGCGGTTTCGCCCAGCGCGGCGTGCAATGCGAAGTGCTCGTTTCTCAACATAGCGGTTATCTTTTCGAAGCATTGCCGCCGCGGTTGCACGAGCCATGGGATGCCGTGGTTGCGCTGGGCGGTGACGGCACATTGTTTCAAGTGCTCAACTGTTGTCTCAAACATGACGGTTTCGCCGCGCCGATTGGCCTCATTCCGGCGGGCACGGGCAATTCCTTCTCCAAAGAATTCTGCAACGGCGTTGCGGAGCCCGCATGGCAACGCATCATTGCCGGCACAGCGATGCCGGTTGACGTGTTGCATTGCCGTCTCGCCAAATCCGAGGACGCATATGGGCGCGAGTATTTTTTCATCAATGTCCTGGGCGTCGGTTTTGTGTCGGAGGTCAACGTAAATGCGCTGCGGCATAAACGCTGGGGCGCGTTCGCATATGCGCTCGCGGTTGTGCTCACGCTTGCGAAGTTCAAAGCCGCGCAATTGCGCTTGACGGTTGATGGCCGTTTGCTGGAACGCAAAAGCATGTTCGCGATGCTCTGCAATTCACGTTACACCGGCGGACAGATGAAGGTCGCGCCGCATGCCGAGATTAATGACGGCTTGATGGAAGTTGTTCTGCTTCACGAAGTTTCGCGCGCCGAATTGCTACGCGCATTCCCTACGGTTTATGCCGGCACCCACATCCATCATCCCAAAATTGAAATCTTACGTTGCCAAAAGCTGCACCTTGAAGCCGAACCCGTGCAACTGCTCACACCCGACGGCGAAGTGGTTGGCCACACACCGATGGAGGTGGAAGTGCTGCCGCGGCGCATCCAATTTATTTTATGATTGATCTCATCTTTTTAGGCACCGGCTCTGCAGTTCCGCTTTCGCATCGCAATCTCTCCGGCACGGCGTTGTTGCGCAAAGGCGAGATTTTTTTATTTGATTGCGGCGAGGGTACGCAGATGCAATTCCGGCGCGCGGGCCTGAAGCCGAGCAAACTGCGCTATGTTTTCATCTCACACTTTCATGGCGATCATCTCTTTGGCCTGCCAGGTTTGTTGACGAGCCTGCAAATGGCAAATCTGCGCCAAGTCGTTCATCTTTTCGGACCCAAAGGCATTGCGGAGTATATTCGCTTTCATCAAGACTTGTGTAATTTCGGCTTCGATTATGTTTTGCACATTCATGAGATCGATGAACACACGCCGGCGACGCTTTGGCAAACTTCCGAATTTCACATCGAATGGCAACCGATGCAGCATCGCCTCTTCACGCTCGGCTTTGCTTTGAGTGAAGCACCGCGCCCGGGCAAATTCGACGTACAGCGCGCCGACGCACTCGGTGTGCCCAACGGCCCGGAGCGCGGGAAATTGCAAAACGGTGAAAGCGTCATGCTCGCAAACGACGCGCAGATTCATCCGCATCAAGTTTTGGGACCGCCGAGAGCGGGCGTGAAGATCGCTTATTGCATCGACACCTCGCCGTGCGCGGGACAAGAGCAGCTTGCGCGCAATGCGGATGCATTGATTGCTGACTCAACTTTTCCCGCAAGCGAGCAGGTGTGGGCGCATCAAACCGGGCATTCTACGACGACTGATGCCGCCGAGGTGGCAAAGCGTTGCGGCGTGCAGCAGCTTTTTCTCACCCACTTCAGCGGCACAGTTGGACCGGCAGATTTGCCCTCACTGGTTGAGGAGGCGCGCGTGATTTTTCCGAATGCTATTGCCGCCACGGATTTGGCGCGATTTAAGATCTTACCGAAGCTGTGAAGCGCTCTGGAATTTGTGTATTGAGGATCGCCAATGAATAAACTTACCAACGTTACCGCGGTGCTCTTCGACGTCGGCCAAACCATCCTCGCGCCCGATTACGTTTTCATGAAAAGCATGCTGGCGGATTTCGGCGTGGCAACGGATTATGATGCGCTAGCAAAAGGCGCTGCCCTTGGCCGCGAAAAATTTTTGCGGGGTGATCAAGGCGAGTTGTGGAAGGAGTTTTTTATCTATTGGCTGCAATATGTCGGCGCGCACGAGCCTGATATTCCCGTAATGCTCCAGCGCATTTACGAGCAGCACCACCGCGTGCACTTGTGGAATTTTTTGGAGCCGACCGCGCGCGATACGTTTGCATGGCTGCGTGCGCACGATTATCGCATGGCCATCGTCTCAAACGCCGACGGCAAAGTTGCGCGTATGTTAAAGCATCTGGAACTTGATCATTTCTTCGAGTGCATCATTGACTCTAAAATTGTCGGCGTGGAAAAACCTGATCCCGCAATTTTCAATCTTGCTTTGCAGGAAATCAAGCTTTCCGCACAAGACTGCATTTACGTCGGCGATAATTACGACCGCGATGTGGTCGGCGCGCGGCGGGCCGGCCTCACTCCGGTGTTGATTGATCCTTTCGATGTGGTGCCGGAGCGCGAGGTGTTGCGCATCAAGGCGCTAGCTGATCTAACCAAAATGCTTTTCCCTTCGTCGCAGCCCTCTCGTAGCACGTGAAGCCGCACTGCCCGCGCAGAAAAGAAGCACCTACCCACTTCCGATCATTTTCATCCCGACTTCCATCTCTTGCCTCAAACATGTAAGAGCGTTTCATTTTTGTTGGCTGGTTGCAAGCGGCCATCGCGTGTTTCTCGAGAAACTTTGAATTTGCACTGCCGATTAGTGCGCAAGGCACACCCGCGCCGTGGTATAATAGTTGATTGCTGTCTGCGCGCCAACGGTGCAGGTAGTGCATAGGACGACGGCGCTCGCACTGTGTATGTGCCGTGCGTTGATACAGGATGACAATCGACCGCGGCATTTTTTCCTCGACCAATCTTCGAGCTTACCTCAAAGGCCGGGTTGGTCATTTCGAGAAGTCCTGCACGCGGGCTTCGGAATCATGACGAATGAGTTTGGGATGTACATGAGGCTCATGTTTAGGAGAATCACATCATGCTGCAAATTACTTTGCCCCTCGCCGCAACGAGTGCTGCACAGCTTGCCACCAATGCGGAATTGTTGCCGATGGCCGGACTGACGATGGAGGTGAAAGGCAACGAGCGTCGCGTGAACATCACGCTCAAAGGTGTTGTCTGCGGCGCTAGCGCGGATACCATGCGCCATTTTCTGCAAGAGGCTGCCGACTTTATGGGTACCAAATGGTGCCTGCAGATGAAAGACCTGCTCGTGCTAAGCGGGCGCGCCACGAAAACCCTTGTGAGCTTCGCGAAGCATCTTCGCCGGCGTGGTTTCGAAATCGAAGTACATGGCATCAATGAAAACGTTTATACGGTGATGAAAGAATTGAAAATCGCGCACAACTTCGCTTGGCCGGATTGACAAAATAAATCTTGCAAGTCTTCACACCTTCCCGTTAATTGAGCGCATAGAAGAACAGTGTGCTCGGCCCACACCACACACAAATGGCAAAAAGTTTAGTCTTCCGTGGGTAAAACGGTTTTATGCAATCGCGCTCAACACATGAATACCTCCCCACTTCACCTCTCAACATTTGATCGCCAACCTTTGCCGCGCGCCACTTGCGCTGATTTAAATGAAGAGCGCGTGCTCTGGTTTTTGCAACAGCGCGCGCAGAAGCGCGGCGTGCCGATTCCGACTCTGCACCTGCCGGAAGTGCTCGCCGAGTTGGGAGCGGCGATTGCGCACGATGGTAATTTGTTGCCTACGTGCGGCGGCATGCTTTTCTTCGGTCACAATCCGCAAACGTGGCTGCCGCACAGTCAAGTTCGCTTGGCGCGCTTTCAAGGCACGACCACCACGCACTTCGTTGATCGCGCGGATTTGCAAGGAACTCTGCCTGAGATGATCAATGCCGCGGAGCAATTCATTCGGCGCAACACCCGCACCGCCGCGAAGGTCGTCGGTTTTCGCCGACGTGAAGTGGCGGAGTATCCCTTCGAGGCGATTCGCGAGGCGATCTGCAATGCGGTTTGCCAT
>JABWAN010000265.1 GCA_013361015.1 Candidatus Zhuqueibacterota bacterium
ACCGCGCGCATCGAAGTCGCGCGCGCGTTGCACACGCTCGAACTCGGCGCGGAAGAGTGCAAACGCATTCATGGCGAAGTATTGCCCATGGATTTGCGGCCGCACGGCGAGAATCGGTTCGGCTTTTTTCAGCGTGTCCCGCTCGGCGTTGTTAGCGCGATTACGCCGTTCAATTTTCCGTTGAATCTCGTGGCGCACAAAGTCTCGCCGTGCCTCGCGGCGCGCAATACCATGGTGCTGCGTCCCGCTTCACAAACGCCGCTCACGGCTTTTATGCTTGGAAAGATTGTGCTCGAAGCCGGATGGCCGGAGGGTGCTCTCAATGTGATTTCATGCCCGTCAGCATTGGCCGAGCCGCTTGTCACCGATGAGCGCGTCAAGCTCATCACTTTCACCGGCAGCCCGGCAGTGGGTTGGGAATTGAAGAAGCAAGGTTATAAGAAAAAGGTCTCGCTCGAGCTCGGCGGCAATGCGGGAGTAATCGTGCACGAGGATGCGAATATCGAAGCTGCGTGCGCGGCGACTGTCAGCGGCGGTTTTAGTTATGCGGGGCAGAGTTGCATTTCGGTGCAGCGTGTTTTAGTGCATGAAAAAATCTTCGAGGCGTGCGTTGATTTATTAGTGAAAAAGGCCAATGCGCTCGTGTGCGGCGATCCGCTCGATGAGCAGACCGACGTCGGCCCGATGATCAACAAAGGCGAAGCCGAACGCGCGGAAGCGTGGATCAAAGAAGCTGTGACAAGCGGCGCCAAACTACTATGTGGCGGCGAGCGCAACGGCGCGATCTTGCGGCCCACCATTCTCACGAACACACAGCCGAACATGAAAGTCAATTGCCTGGAAATTTTTGGACCGGTAATCACCGTTGAAAAGTATTCGGACTTCAAACAAGCCGTACAAATGGTGGATGAGTCCGCATTCGGTTTGCAGGCCGGCGTGTTCACGCGCGACATTGAACGTGTGCGTTATGCGTTCGAGAATATCGAGGTCGGCGGCTTGATGGTAAACGAAGCGCCGACATGGCGCATTGATCATATGCCCTACGGCGGCGTTAAAGAATCCGGCAATACGCGCGAAGGCGTGCGCTATGCGATCGAAGAGATGACGGAGATGAAGTTGATGGTGGTGAAGTTTGAGTAGCAGAGTATACAGTAACCCAATGGAGAAATGTCATGAGCAGAGTTTATGAAGAAATCACGAAGCAAGGTTTAGTCGTACCCAATGCAATGCTTGAACAATGGGGCTGGGAGCAAGGCACTAGGGTTGAAATCGAATCCCGAAACAAGATGATCGTCATCAAGCCACGCGAAGTGACTGCACGGGAGATTACTAGACGCGCTTACGTTTTTTTATTGAAGAAAGTAGGCGATGCCACTGCCATTAAAACGCCCGTGCGAAAAGGCAATAAATGGAAGGTGACCGTAATGCTGTCGCATCGCAAAAAAGTGTTGGGACAATTAACTTTCGCTGCAGATGGCACGCTGCTCGTTGCCGAATCTCATACGCCGGAGCAGCTTTCGGAGAAGGCTAATGAAGATTAAGCTGGCCCATCTCAAACAAGAAAAAAATTACACCTGTTTGCCTGCCACAATTCGAATCGTATTAAAACACTTCAAAGTCGATATTGCCGAAGGCCTGATCGCAAAGGTCAGCAACACGAGTAAACGTGGGACAAATCTCGAAGAAGCCGCAGAGGGTGTGGAGGCCTTTGGCTTCAAGGCAATTGAGCTTGAAGAAGCCGGCCTTGCTGAACTCGTGGAGTATTTGGATAAGAACTTGCCGGTGATTGCTGTCGTCGATGCCGAATATCTTCCTTATAGCAAAATCGGGTTGCATGCAATCGTCGTCAATGGCTTAGAAGGTAATAGAATTTCTTTTATTGATCCCGCTTTGGGGGAAAGAACTTTCATTGCCTTTGCTCACCTTCTTCAAAGCTTGGGACGCTCGTGGTCGCTGCGGCCTCGTCATATATCCCAAGCTCAAGCCGAAAACCAAATTCCGCAAAAAGAAAAAATAGGAAACTTCATGCTCAACCACATGTGGATCAACCACGAGTTCGTCGAAAGCGCGAGCAAACAACGTTTCGAAGTCATCAACCCTGCGACTGAAGAAGTCATCACTACCGTGCCGCGCGGCAATGCCGAAGATGCCGAGCGCGCGGTGGCCGCGGCGAATGCGGCGTTCAAGCCGTGGCGTAAAATGGGCAGCCTCGAACGCAAAGAGATGATTCACGAAATCGCGCGCAAGATTCGCGAACACGGCGAAGAGTTGGCAGCGCTCATCACGCATGAAGGCGGCAAACCGCTCATTGAAAATCGCGACGAAGTGGAATGGGTCGCCTCGTGTTTTGAGTATTACGCTGAACTGGGCCGCGATCAAATCGGCCGTGTCGTTGCGCCGGCGTTTGAGCATCAAATGAGTCTGGTCGTGAAAGAACCGTATGGCGTGGTCGCGTGCATCGTGCCGTGGAATTATCCCATTCTGCTCATGGCGTGGAAAGTTGCGCCCGCGCTCGCTGCGGGCAACACTGTTGTGCTCAAGCCTTCGGAGCTCACGCCGCTGTGCAATCTCTTCTTCGCAAAAATTTTTGCGCATCTGCCCAAAGGCGTGGTCAACATCATCACCGGCTACGGCAAAGAAGCGGGCGAGCCGCTCGTCACTTCGAAAGGCACGCAGCTCATCGCCTTCACGGGAAGTGTGGATACCGGCCGTCACATTGCCATGCTCGCGGCGCAGCAGTTGAAGAAGACACACCTCGAGCTCGGCGGCAATGACCCGTTCATCGTGTGCGATGATGTCGATGTCGATATTGCCGTGCGTGCCGGCGCGTGGACGGCGTTTTTGAACAACGGGCAAGTTTGCACTTCTGCCGAACGCTTCTATGTGCTCGAACCCATTGCGAAAAAATTCATCGAAGGCATGGCGGAATTTAGCAAGTCGTTGCGACTCGGCAATCCTATGGAGACGAGTGTTGATCTTGGCCCGCTCGTAAGTGACGCGCAACGCCGGAAGGTCGAAGCCCGTCTCGCGCAGAGCGTGCAACAAGGCGCGAAGGTTTTAAGTGGCGGCAAACGCCCCACGCAATTTGCGAAAGGTTATTTCTTCGAGCCGACGGTGCTCACGAATGTGAACGAGAGCATGGAACTCATGCGCAGCGAAACCTTTGGCCCGATCGCGCCGATTCAAGTGGTGAAGAATATCGAAGAGGCCATCGAACGCGCGAACGCTTCCGAGTACGGCCTCGGCGCCTCGATTCTCACCAACGATCTCGAAAAAGCCATGCTCGCCGCGGACAATATCAAAGCCGGCACGTTTTGGATCAATGACCCGCTCACCGACAACGACGCCGCGCCCTTCGGCGGCATGCGCCTCTCCGGCAATGGCCGCGAGCTCGGCCTCGAAGGCCTCGACGAGTTCCGCGAAGCGAAGCACATTCTCATCGATTATAAATTGGAAAAGAAGAGTTATTGGTTTCCGTACAAATAAAAAGACCGTCCGGACGCTTTAAGCGTTCGGACGGTTTATAGTATGCTCAACGACTTCCTCACCTACCTCTGCCAAACTTCGCCTGAGCCGCTCGCGCTGGAGATTGAGCGCGCGGAGGGCATTTATCTCTACACCAAAGACGGACGGCGTTATGTTGATTTCATCTCCGGCATCGGCGTTGCGAATATCGGGCATGGGCATCCGGCCGTGCGCGCTGCGATTGTGCAGCAGCTTGCGAAACATTTGCACGTGATGGTGTATGGCGAATACGTGCAAGAGGCGCAGGTGAAGTTTGCGAAACGTTTGTGCGAGCTTGCGCCGATTGATGACGGCGTGGTTTTCTTTTGTAATAGTGGTGCTGAAGCGATTGAAGGCGCGTTGAAGACCGCGCGCAAGTTTACGGGGCGCACGAAGTATGTTGCATTCGAAGGCGGCTATCATGGCGATACTTTTGGCGCGCTCTCGGCCATGTCGAGCGCATATTATCGCAAACCGTTCGAGCCGCTGCTCGGAGAGTTTGAGTTTTTTCCTTTCGATGATTTGAATGCGCTACAACGTATTGATGACTCCGTCGCTGCGGTGTTATTCGAACCCGTGCAAGGCGAGGCGGGTGTGCGCGTGCCTTCGCAAAATTTTTTATCGGCACTCCGCGAGCGCTGCAATGCAGTCGGCGCGTTGATGATTGCCGATGAGGTGATGACCGGCTTCGGCCGCACGGGAAAACTGTTTGCATGTGAGCATTGGAACGTGCGCCCGGATATCATGTGCCTCGCCAAAGCATTGGGTGGCGGCTTACCGCTCGGTGCGTTCATTGGCCGCCGCGAAATCATGCAAACGCTCTCGCAGAACCCGCCGCTGGCGCATGTGACCACGTTCGGGGGGCATCCGCTGAGTTGCGCGGCAGGTTTGGCGGCACTGGAGGTTTTATTCGAAGAGAAAATGATTGAACGCAGCGCGCGCAACGGCGAACAGTTTCTCTCGCGATTGCGGCAAGAGTTGCACGAGCATAAAGCCGTCAAAGAGGTCCGCGGACTCGGCTCGTTCTTTGCGATTGAATTCCAGAATGAGCACGCGACGCAGCAATTCGTGCAAAACTGTCGCGCGGCAGGATTGATTATCGGCTGGACGTTGCATCGGACGACGGTGGTGCGCGCTGCGCCGCCGTTGTGCATGAACGGGGAGGAGGTGCAGGATGCGCTGGCGATCATCTATGAGGCGATGAAGGCGCTCTGAGCTTTGCAGGCGTACTGTGTGAAAGAAAGCAAGAATTTTGGCCACAGAATTACACGAGAATAGAAAGAAATGTTGTTTGAGGTTTTACTGCTGTGCACTTCAGTGTGATTCCGTGGCTACATTTTTTGTTTGATTGCGGCGCGGGCGTGTTGGGCTAGCCGGAATCATCCAAGCTAGGTGACGCGATGCCATCGCTTTTAAGTCTGCTCGAGCGAAGAGGCCACCTCGGTAAACAAGCAAAGAAGAACCCTCGGTGAAGCAGCGACAAAGCCAAAGAAAATGGCTGCGGGGAAAGTGTCGTAGCAAAGCAGCCCCAAACTCCTTCCTTGCTTTTCATTCCCCTCTGCAATATTTTCCGCGCTGATTTGGCCTCAAGCTTCATGCGCAAATAAAATTTTAGGAATAGGCAACACCTCATGACCACACCTCTGAAATTCAACGAGCACCCTTTCTTCTTTCGCCGGCGACCGACGCACGAAGTGAAAGTCGGACATGTGGGCATCGGCGGCGACAATCCGATTCGCGTGCAGTCCATGACGATTTCCGATACGATGGACACCGCGGCGACGGTGGCCGAGACGATTCAACTCTATGAAGCCGGTTGCGAGATCGTGCGCATCACGGCGCCATCGATGAACGAAGCGGAGAACCTGCGCAACATCAAAGCCGAGCTGCGGCGGCAAAACATCGCGGTGCCGCTGGTGGCCGATATTCATTATACGCCGAACGCCGCGATGGTAGCCGCAGACATCGTCGAGAAAGTGCGCATCAACCCCGGCAATTATGCGGACAAGAAAAAATTCGAAGTGCGCGAATACAGCGACGCGGAGTACGAAGCTGAGTTGGAGCGCGTAGCGCAGCGCTTCGTGCCATTGGTGAAAAGATGCAAAGTGAACGGCGTGGCGATGCGCATCGGCGTCAATCACGGCTCGCTGGCGGATCGCGTGATGAATCGTTACGGCGACACGCCCGAAGGCATGGTGCAATCCGCACTGGAGTTCATCCGCATTTGTGAAGCGGAAAGTTATCGCGACGTTGTCATCTCGATGAAGTCTTCGAATCCTCAGGTGATGATTCAAGCGTATCGTTTGCTCGCGGCGCGCATGTATGAACTCCGCTTGACGTATCCGTTCCATCTCGGCGTGACGGAAGCGGGCGACGGGGAAGATGGCCGCATCAAATCTGCGGTGGGCATTGGCGCGTTGCTCGAAGACGGTATTGGTGATACCATTCGTGTGTCCTTGACGGAAGATTCGATCTATGAAATTCCGGTGGCGCAAGCGTTGGTGCAAAAATTCAATGCCGCGCGCAGCGTAGCGCACACAATCGATGAAAAAATTTTTCCCGTGCGTGCCGAAGAATTTGCGCGCGTGGTGAAGCCGTATGAGTACAATCGCCGCGTTTCCGCGCGTGTGGAAGTTTCGGGCTTGAGCTTTGGCGAGAAAGAATTGGTTCGCGTGGGCATTTCACTGGCGCACAACGGTGCTGCAGAAGATGAAGTGCGTGGCCTCGTGGCGAAACCCCTCAACCAACTAAAGGTTTTGGGCGCGACAGAACCGCCCGCAGAAAATTTTGCGGAATGGTTTGAAACCGGTGCGAACGATTGGAATCTCAAACGCACGCGCTCGTGTTTGGCGGCGACGCGGCAATTTGCGCCCACGGCTTCATCATGGCAAAGTTTGAACGGTGAGCAAGCGCCGGAGAGTGTTTTGTTGTTTATGAAAACAGCGGAAGTCGATGAAGTGCGCAGCGCGTGTGGCTATGCGCGCAAGCACGCCGCGCATTTGCAAGCCGTGTTCGATCGTGCATATGACGATGGTCCCTTTTCCCGGCGCGTCCCCTACGAGGTCGACCGCATTGTCCCTCCGCTGCCGCCGCAACAACTGGAGTGGGTGGTCGCACAACTGAAACAACGGACGTAGCCAAGCAGTTCAAAGCAATCGGCTGAAGCTTCTATGATTCCGCAATCCGCAATCAGAAACTCGCAATCGACCACTCGCCGCGCGGTTCTCCGCTCCGCCCTCGGCGGATCGCTGCTGTTGCCGGGCCTGCTGTCGCAGCTTCTGGCCGAGGATTCCGCCGCGTCGGCAACCAAGAGCGCGGCCGATCCGCTCGCGCCTAAGCCGCCGCACTTTGCCCCCAAGGCCAAGCGCGTCATTTTGCTGTTCTCCACCGGCGGCGTGTCGCACATGGACACCTTCGACTACAAGCCGCAACTGTTCAAGGCCGACGGCAAAATGCTCGGCGCCGGCGGTGGGCTATCGCTCGAAAAGCGTCCGCTACTCAAACCGATGTGGCAGTTCAAGCCGGGCGGCAAGTGCGGCACGCTGGTGAGCGACCTGTTCCCGCACCTGCGCGACCAGGTGGACGACATCTGCCTGATCCGCTCGATGACCACCGACAACAACGAGCACTTTCAGGCCACGCTGGCGATCCACACCGGTTCGTTCTTTCTGGCACGTCCCAGCCTCGGCTCCTGGCTGAGCTATGGCCTGGGAACGTTCAATCAGAACCTGCC
>JABWAN010000266.1 GCA_013361015.1 Candidatus Zhuqueibacterota bacterium
ATGCGCCTCGGCGTCATCGGGGTGTTCGGCAATCCATTGCGCCAGCAAATCCGCCGAGGTTTGCGGTCGGCCCCAATAATTCGCCTCAACGATTTGCCGCGCCGGCGAAGGCGTCCAGGAAGGTTGCGGCACGGGTTCAAGATGCGTTTTCCAAAACGATAACGCTTGTTGAATGACTCTGCGCGCTTGATCGTTGTCGGAGAACGCATCGAAAGCGTGCGGCAAACCGCTTGCGTATGCCAACGTCCACGGCGCGCGTGCAGCAATCACGCGTTGCCAGAGCGAGAGCAGATGCGGCGGCCCATTGCCCGGCGCATCGCCTTCGGCAACGATGTAGAGCACGGGCAAATCTTCGCGTAGCTTGCCTTCGGGCGCGCGGCCATAATACAACACCGCGGCGCGAATGCCCGCAGCCGCAGAATCACTCATGAGATATTGCGTCGCGTTGGTCACGTTGGCCGAGGCCGCGTACACACCGATGCGATTGCCGTCGATGCCATGTTCCCCGCCGTGTTGCTTGAGAAAACGAAAGACTGCGGCGAGGCTTTCTTGAATACGACTGCCGTCGGTCTCCATTGAAATGCCAACCCAATCATGCGCTGCAACGAGGCGCGGCCACGTGCGGTAAATTTCCCAATGCTTGAGTTTGTCATTCGGAGGGTCGCCAATCGCATTGAGAAAAACCACTGCGGGCCGTTGCTCGCCGCTCTGCAATTTCGGCGGCAGATAAAGATCGAGCGTGAGCGTGCCTTGCGCATCGCGCAAATAAGGCACACCGGCTTTGAGCTTGACCTGCTTGGTCGCGGGAACGTCATACACAACACCCCAATTCGTGGGATTGAGCGGCGAGCGTTGATTCTGTGCGAACAAATCGGTGCTTGCAATTGAGGTGAGCAAAACGAGCAGGAAGGCTACGACTCGGCGCAGTTGCATGATTCGGTCTCCGCAAATTGAGAACATCATTCCGCGTATTTGCAAATTGATAAACCAGCCCGGCCTATTTACCAATTTGATTAAGAGACTTTTGACTGCAACGGCTCGTTCAATAAAATTTCCTTATACAATCCGGGTCGCAAAAAGTCACTTGCGCTGATTTTGCGACAAGACGAAGCTCTTTCTGTTACTGCAAATGCGTCGTTTCAAATTTTTCGCGGCCACTTCTCTTCCGGCGGCAACGGATTTGTTAATTTGAGCGGGTATAAATTTCGTGTGGTGTGGTGACTTAAAGGGCATTTGAATAGTCAATTTCTATTCTCGTTGCGGAAATTTTGACGAGACGGCGTGTTATGGGCGCGGGGCAAAGAGCAAAGGGCAAAAGGCGGGGGTGCGGCTGGTGAAGTCGCTTGGCTTTCAAGACTGCTGGGAGCAAGACTCGGCACCACAGCTCCGTATTGCAGTCTTTTGCTTTTTTGCCGCTGGCCCGTTGCGCCTCGCTCCGTTGCAATGCACTTCGCGCTTTGCGGTCTTCAGCAACCCGCCCACGCGAAAGGAGAACGAGATGGAACAACGCCATCGCAATGAGGCGCATGCGCAAGAGAGGTTCGCGATCATCGCGCGGTATTTGACGAGCGCACTCTCCCAAATCGCGTTTTGCAAGCAAGAAGGTCTCCCGTATTGGAGATTCAACTGCCGACTCAAACAGTATCGTCTGCGCGAAGCGTTGTGGCCGCAAACGACAACGCCGCCGGAAACAGAAAAGCTTCCTGGCGATTTCATTCCCCTACACCTCACAGCCGCTGAACCCGCAGCGCCATCTCCCGTTTGCGTGATTGAATTCCCTTCCAGTGTTGTAGTGCGCTTCAATAGTCCGGTGGCGTCCGCTGTGTTTGCGCAACTCATTCACGCGCGGCAGGCCGAACCATGATGCCGCTCTCGCTTGCGCTGCGCTTCTGCCTTTATGCCCACGCCACCGACATGCGCAAGAGTTTCGACGGCCTTGCGGGCCGCGTGAATTCTGCGCTCACCCGTGATCTTACCAGCGGCGACGCGTCTGTCTTTCTCAATCGCCGCCGTGATCGTATGAAGCCTTGCTTCGGCAATATAGACAGAACCCGGGCATGATTCATTACTAGCATGCCTGTCTTGCCTAGCCACAAAAAAAATCCCGCCGAAGCGGGAATGAATCTGGCAACTCTGTGCAACGCGCGGCACGCATTGCACAGAGCATGACCAGAGAGATTTTGTATGCACCGCGCGCGCTTGTTGGTGCAAAGCCGGCGCGCCGCCGGCGCATTTGCTACAACGCTACTTGAGCAATTGCATGCGCATGACGCGCTTTTCCTCGCCCACTTGCAGCACGGAGAAATAGATGCCACTGGGAAGGCCGGTTGCGTCAAAATGTGCTGCATGCTCGCCCGCAGCGCGCACACCGCTGGCCAGCAAGGCAATCTGCTGGCCGAGCATGTTGTAGACTTTGAGTTCGATCGCGCTCGCTTGCGCCAAACGATAGCGCACCGAAGTGACCGTGCTGCCGAAAGCGCCGCTTGCCGAGAACGGATTGGGGTAGTTTTGCAAAAGCTCCAACGCGCCTGGTCCAGCCGCGTCCGGTGCAGCCGCGTCAGCACATGGCCGGCCGAGCACAGTGGCGCCGCCATACACTTCAAACTCTTTGATGCGCTCGTTCGACTTGTTGTTGCGCGTCATGTACACGCGCACGTAGCGCGCGGACACCGCGGAAAAGAGAATGTCATCGTTGCCGCCGTTGCCGCTGAGGGTGCTAAAGACCGTGGTCCAACTGCTGTTGTCGTTCGAAACTTGAATTTGATAGCGACGGGCATAGTAACTACTGCGCCAATTCACGACTACGCGGCCGAGGCTTTGCGTAGACTGCAGATCGACGCGCAACCACGCTACGGTCCCGCTGCTCAAATTTCCGCTGCGCCAATAGGTGCTCGTGCTGCCATCCACGGCTCTACTTGGGGTGTTGCTTCCACTCGTGCTTGAAGCCGTGCCCGGTTTGTTCAGAGCAAGATTGACCGGCGTATTGCTCACTGTGATATAACCGACTTTGGTTTCGCCGTCGGAGCCGCAAGCATTCGTTGCGGTCAAAGTCACCGTGTAAGTTCCCGGCGCAGTGTATTGGCGCGACGGATTTTTCGCCGAGGAAGTTCCGCCGTCACCAAAACTCCACGACCATGCCGTCGGGTTATTGGTGGATTGATCCGTGAAATTGACCGTCAAAGGCACGTTGCCCGAAACGGGTGTGGCAGTAAAATTCGCGGTGGGCGCGCCGGTCACGGTGATGTAATTGGATTTCGTCTCGACGTCGTTGCACGAAGCCGAGCTTGTCGTGAGCGTGATCGTATATGTGCCGGGCATGCTGAACACGTGCGTGGGATTTTGCGTCGTCGCCGTTCCGCCGTCACCGAAATTCCACGACCACGAAGTCACGCCGCTTTGCGGCGAGGATTGATCCGTGAAATTCACGCTCAATGGCGCGCATCCGCTCGTAACATTTGCTGCAAAAGCGGCGACCACGCCGCACGGTGTGGTTGCGCTCGCTTCGTTGGAATAACCGGAGCTTGCAATGTCGTTATACGCGCGCACGCGATATGTATACGCCGTTGCGGGCGAAACACTGGCATCGCTGTAGTTTCGCGTTTGCGCCACGACCGTTGCGATTTCCACAAAAGCACCAGCACCGGTTTTGCGTTCAATAGCGAAGCCGTCTTCATTGCTGGAATTATCATTCCAGTTTAGGTCCACTTGCGTAGCGCTCATCGCAGCCGCGGTGAGTCCGGTTGGCGCTGCGGGTGCACCGGCCAGATCATCATTTTGAATCGTACCCATGCCCTGCAAATCCATGAGGCGGGCGTTCGCAGGCTTCTGTAAGTTGAGGAAGAAAGTCTCGTCACTCTCATTGTCCGTGTCACCGTTAATTGCGACTGCTAGCGTTTGGGAGGTTGCACCCGCAGGAATGCTGAACGTGCCCGACTTCGCTACGTAGTCGCTGCCTGCGCTCGCGCTGCCATTCGCAGTGACGTAATCAAAAGTAACGACCTGGCCGTTTGCAGTGGGCGCAGAGAGGTTGAGCGTGAAGACCGCGTTAAGCGTTCCGGAATTGCCTTCCGCAACCGCAACGTCAGAAACCGTCACCGCCGGCACGCCGCCGATCGCGGTTTGAATCACGTAACGATAATTGAAATCCGCCGCCCACTCGATAAACTGTTGCCGCTCCGCATCCGTCCACGAATGATCTTCGCCCACGAAGGTGTGAAACTCATAAGGGATGCCCGTGGCCAGCGCGCGCGCTTCCAATTCCAACGCTTCCGTGTAAGGCACGTTTTCATCCTGATCGCCGTGCACGATCATAAGCGGCGCTTCGCCGATATTGATGATGCCGTCATCCACCAGCGAACCGGAGCCGTCGATGCTGGCCGAGACTTCGGAAGAAAAGCCGGGATTGCCGCTGTTGCCCACATTCTCCTCATACGCGGTGGAAAGCGCAATGAATCCACCCGAGGACGTACCGCCCACGCTGATGCGATTGACGTCGATGCGATAAGCCGCGGCATTGGCGCGCAGCCAGCGAATCGCCGCTTTGGTGTCTTCATAAGCTTGCTTGATCGCGACGGTGTCGGCATCCGAATAGCTCGTGTCCCACAAACGATAATTGTTCGCGATACAAACGTAGCCGCGTTTGGCAAAGGTGTCGCAGCGCTCTACGATTTTGGGATCGCCCTTATCTCCTTGCACGAAGCCGCCGGGATGCACCCACACGAAAGCCGCGCGATAAGGCTCGGTATCGCCGCTCGGCTGATAAAGATCAAGCTTGAGCGTCTCCATCTGGCCGGTTGAAATGTTGACCGCTTCGCCAAATGTAATATTGTCCGTGCGCGTATACGAACTAAAAACCTCGTCGAGATAACGCACGCCCGCGGCGGCAGTCGAGGCAGGAGAAGTTTTGCTCTGCGCCGTCGCGCTCGCAACGGCGAATCCCGCGAGCAAGGCCGTAATGAGGATTTGGGCCATGGCAGGCTCCCTGATGAATTGTAAAACTTAATGACCGCGTGTGATTTGATATTCGAAGGTGGGAAGCTCACAGTAGCAGAACCAAACGAACTAAGCGGCGCGCGTCACATAAAACTTCACATCGCGTTGAAATGGTTCATCTATACTCACGTTGTTGCCCCCGTGAAGAAATTTTCTTTGAAAAGTTTCTCCACGGGCCGAAAAGATAGCGCGCTTTTATCCAAGTGCAAGCTCATTCTGCCAAAGCGGCTTCGAGACATGCACGCAATTTCTGCGCGAGCACGCTCACATGCGGTTCGAGCAAAATCGTTTTGTGATCGCCAGGCACGACCTGCACTTCTAAACCGCCTTGCGCGAGCTTCTTCCATTTCAACTCGTGTTCCGGCGTTTCTTCTGCGCTGCCGTTGCGGAAGAGCGTAACACGCCCCGGATATGGTTGCGGCACATAACGTTTGCGCGCGGTGTCGTGCTTGCGGCCCACTTGCCGAAACACCGGCCCGTAAATTTCCATTAATCCCTCGCGCCATTTCTCCCCAATCTCTTCGCCCTCCTCCGTGCTGTGCACTTTCACCACTTTGCCTTCGAGAAACGCGCGCTCCTCCAATTCGACATTCGGCATCGCCACCGTATCAATGATCGCGAGCAAGGCCACGCGCTCGCCCGCAGCGTGAAGCTGTTGCGCCATTTCATACGCCACCAATCCGCCGAAGCAACGACCGCTGAGAAAATACGGGCCGTGCGGTTGTACCGTTTTGATTTCGCGCAGATAATACGCGGCCATCGGCTCGATGCGGCTAAACGGTTTTTGTTTGCCGTCAAGTCCGCGCGCTTGAATGCCGTAGAAAGGTTGATCCGTGCCGAGGCGCATGGACAATTCTTGAAACCCGAGAACCGTGCCCACACCCGGATGCACACAATAAAGCGGCGGTTTCATGCCGTTGGGTTGAATCAAAACCAGCGGCGCCCATTTCGCCGTCGCGTCGTCTTTGGTGAGAAAAGTTGCGAGCTGCGCAATGGTCGGCGCTTGCATGAGCAGATTTAGCGGCAGCTTTTTGCCAAGCTGTTTTTCGATGTTGGCAAACATACTCACGCCGAGCAGCGAGGTGCCGCCCAGTTCGAAGAAATTATCACTGCTGCCCACGCTCTTAATGCCTAGCAAGCCTTGCCAAATTTCCGCGAGCGTTTTTTCGGTTTGATTTTGCGGCGCAACGAATGGCGTCGCGAGATTCGGGCGCTCGTGCAGAATAGCTGCATTGCCCGTGTTCTTGTCACGACCGGCGTTTCGAACCCAATGCGTGAGGCGTGCGTTCAAATCGCCCGTGGCAATGACTAGCGAAGCAGTATCGGCGGCAAGCACGCGTTGCAATGCCGCAACGCCTTCCTCTCGCGTCATTGCAAATTCCGGCATGAGCAACGCGCGCGCTCCGTCTTCGAATCGCCACGCCTCGCTGCCCACGTGCAACCATCGCGTTGCGCTCGTTTCATTCATACGCTGTGCGAAGGCTTCGTTCAACAATCCCTCCGCGGCAAGAATGCCGGCGCCTTTTCCGCCTAACACCGAGGCAAGCAAGGAGAGCAACAAACAAAAATCGAGATCCTGTTCACGCAACACACTTTCCAAAACGGACAGACTCGCGGCGCGTTGCGCGAGCAACTGCGTCGTCTCGACGCTCATGTGTTGTAGCGGCAGCAACGCCTTCTCGCTGCGTACGCCCGCCGCATGCACCACACCGTGAATTTTTCCGAAACGTTCGCGAACGCGCTCAAACGCCGCTTGCATTTGCTCGAAACTCGTCACATCGGCATTGAGCAACAAGACTTCCGCGCCGAGCTGTTCCAGCCTTTGCATGCGTTGAATACGCAAACTCATTTCGTCTGTGGCGAGATGCGTGTCGCACCATTGTTGCCATTCCGCGCGAGGCGGCAGCGGCGTACGATTGATCAACACGAGCTTCGCATGCGCCGTGGTCGCAAGCATTTCGGCAAGCGCAAATCCCATGCGGCCCAATCCGCCGAGAACGACATACACGCCGCCTTCGCGCACGCGCGTGCGATTGTTATTTGACTCGCGCAAGAGCACTTGCTCAAAACACTGCACCCATCGATGCGAGCCGCGATATGCCACGACGCGCTCCTCGTGCGGCGAAGTTAATTCGCGCATGAGTTGATCGAGCAGGCCCTCAAATTCCCGCGCTGCATGAAATCTCTCCTCGCGAGGGGCGTTCTTCGTATCGTTCACTTGCTCAAATTC
>JABWAN010000267.1 GCA_013361015.1 Candidatus Zhuqueibacterota bacterium
ACAATAGTTCTGGTCATGATTATACTCCTCTAGCTACATTCATCCTGCCATAAACTGCTAACTTAAAGTATGTCACAAACCGAGAGGTCTGGCTATAGGTCTAGGTATAGGAAATAGATGTAAATATGGATATATTTTTTTTAACTTTTATGAGCGTGCTCTATAAGGGCTTCAAAATCCAACTCAGTTGAAGGCCGAATGTCAGCTTTAAGCACGTCTCTCATTTGCCTCAGAGCGTACTTATTTTCCTCCTTGGTGAGGGAAGCCACGCAATCAGCCGGAATAACAAGAAAATTATCGCCACAGAATCATACGGAAGTTCACGGCAAGAATCTTTTTGAGCTCGAGCCGCTCAAGATTTTATTTCAGTGCGCTTCTGTGGCCAGCTTTGAAGTAGAGATTCATCTAACAAAACTTGGATACGACATGCCCATCGACTCTGCAACGATCTATATTCACCCCACCGCTACAATCTCCGAACAGGCCGTTATCGGCGCAGGCACGAAGATTTGGCATTACGTGCACGTGCGCGAAGGCGCGCGCATCGGCGCGAATTGCGTGCTCGGTAAAGATGTTTATGTCGACCATTACGTCAGCATTGGCAACAACGTCAAAATTCAAAACGGGGTTTCGGTTTATCACGGCGTCACTTTGGAAGATGAAGTCTTTGTCGGGCCGAATGCCGTGTTTACGAACGATCTCTTGCCGCGCGCGCATCATACCGACTGGCGCGTCGTGGAAACGATCGTGGAACGCGGCGCATCAATTGGCGCAAACGCTACGATTGTGTGCGGCGTGCGACTCGGTGAGCATTGCATGGTCGGCGCGGGTTCGGTGGTGATTAAGAACGTGCCTGCGCATGCGCTCGTCGTGGGCAATCCCGCGCGCACCATTGGCTACGTTTGCACGTGCGGCCGGCACCTGCATCGCGATTATGCCATTGCCAATTCCAATTTGGAGCAATTTGTTTGTGAATCCTGCAAGCGCACGTATGAGTTGCCGATGCTGCGCGATCAACGCGAGGAAGTCGTGCGCACCGGAGTCGATGGCATCCGCTTCGTGCATCACAATTTCGATGAAGATACATTGAGCGCGGTAGAGAGCGTGCTGCAATCGGGATGGGTGGCGGGCTGCGGCGGCGCCTCGGCGCGTTTTGAAAAAGAACTGGCCGAGCTTTCGCACTGCGAATATGCCGTGGCGATGAACAGTTGCACCTCCGCCCTATTCGCCGCGGTGCGCGCTTTGGAAATCGGGCCGGGCGATGAAGTCATTGTCGCGGATTTTTCTTTTCCCGCTTCGGGCATGTCGGTGATGCACGCCGGCGCCGCGCCGCGCTTCGTCGATGTGCGGCTCGATACTTATAATTTGGATATTGAGCGGCTCGCGGCTTTGGTGAATAAAAAAACGCGCGCGGTGATGGTGGTGCATACGTTTGGGCAAATGGCGCCAACGCGCGAGCTTTATGAATGGTGCAAAGCGCGCGGTCTCGCGTTGATCGAAGATGCTGCGTGTTCGATTGGCTCGAGCTATGATGGCGTCGTTTCCGGAGAGTATTCAGATTTGGCGTGTTATTCTTTTCATGGAAGGAAAATCATCACCACCGGTGAAGGCGGCGCAGTGGTGACGAACAATGCGGAGCTGTATCGCAAAGTGCGTGCACTCTCTTCGCTCGGCGTGGATGCTTCGGACAAATACAAAGCCGGCGGTCCTTTGCGCTACGGCTTTCATCAGCTCGGCTATAATTTCAGATTGAGCGACATCAATTGCGCCATCGGCTTGCAACAGCTTCGCCATTTGCCTGCGTTATTGGAGAGAAGAAGAGAAGCCGCGGAGCGCTATCGCCAAGCGCTCGCAGGTTTGCCGGGCTTCGCACTGCCGCATGTCGATCCCAAAGCCTATCACACCTATCAAGCCTTTGTCTGCCGGGTTGAAAATGAAAAACTCCGCGATTATTTGATGGCGGAGTTAAAAAAGAAAAACCTTCACACCACGATTGGCACGTACGCGCAGCACCTCGAACTACTGTTCGAATCAAAAGAGGTTTGCCCCAACTCGCGCGAGCTGCGCGCGACGACGCTTACGCTGCCGTTTCATTCGTTTTTGGGAAAGGCGCAGGTGGAGTATGTGGCGGAGCAGGTCAGGGAGACACTAAAGTTCGCCCTCGAATCATCTCATCATTTACAGTCATGAAGATTATGAGGTGAGGGCCAACCTCATTTCATTGTGGCGAGAACGTCTTCAATTGAAACACGAGGGCTTTCATGAACGGCGCCGCCTTCGTGACGATGATAAGGAGAAGAAGCTTCGACGTAAAGCTTCTACTATGTGAAGCATGCCTGCAATTCCTCATGGCGCGGCTTCCATTCTTGCGAAGCAGCGTCAAATGCTTCCCAAGCGATCAAATCGTCCCATTTCGAGAACGATTCCTCCTTTGATGCCTCGACGCGCTTCTTGAACGTCGTAAAATCGTAGCCGTATTTCGCTGCAGAGTCGCTTGAAAATATCAGCCAGGCGGCGGAATGCCGTCGCTTTGAAGTTAGCTAGCTCGCAGAGATAAAGGTGAGGTAAACAAGCAAAGATGACACGTGGGTGGGGCAGCGACAAAACACAAAAAAACTTTTTGAGACGCGCGCGTGTAAGTCCGACTTCGCCAAAAATCTTTCCTTCCTCACACCCTCTTCCACAAAATCGATTGCTTGCGCAACACGAAGCGCACGAAGCCGAAAACGGTTGACAAGTTCCCCATCAAAAAATAGAACGGAATATAGAGGTAGCGTATGCGCAAGCCGACATATTCCTGCAAGAATCCCAAAGCTCCAGCGAGATAGAAAGCCAGTTGCAGATCGAGCAGGAACCAATAGAACGGCGCTTGCGCAAGAAAGCACGCAAAGGGCAAGGCTAATATGAAGAAGGGGCTGGCCAAGCGCAAAACTTTGTGCGAGACGAATTGCAGCGCCACGATGCCGCGCATGGGATTGCACAAACTGCGCAGCATGTAGATCTGCTGAAAGTTGCCGACGTTGATGCGAATGCGGCGATTGAATTCGCCGTTCAATGTCGTGGATTCATCCTCGACGACAACGGCTTCCGGTTCGTATTGCACGCGGTAGCCTTCTTTGATAATGCGCATGGGCAAAATGAAATCGTCGTTGATGGTTTTCTTGTGCAGCGGCTTGAAGAGCCGCCGGCGGAAACCATACAGCGCGCCGTGCGCCCCGATCGTGGAGTGCACGCGGCTCTCATACTTTTTCAAGAACGTTTCATAGTGCCAATACACTTTCTCCGTGGCGCTGCGCAACGATTCATCCTCGGTATCAAAACTATACACACCGGAGACACACCCCACATGTGCATTCTTAAAATGGCGCAGCAATTTTTTTAGAGCTTCCGGTTTGACCAAACCCGAAGCATCGGAAAGCACGACAATTTCACCATCCAAAGTGGGAATGACTTGATTAAGCACCGTGGTTTTGCCTTGGCGCGGCGTAAGCGGAAGAAAGGTGATTTCATTAGCGCCATAGCAGCTCAGCATGGCGTTGGTTTGATCCGTAGAACCGTCCGAAGCCACCACGATTTTGAGACGATCGCGGGGATAATCCAAATCCAAAGTGTTTTCCACTTTTTTGCGGATGACGCGCTCTTCATTGTAGGCGAGAATGAGGAAACTGACCGTGGGCCAATCGTGATCGTGCAGATACGTTTGCGCTTGTGCCTTTCCGGGCGCAGGCTCAAGCCCGCGGCGCACGTGCGCCAACGCGAAGACGAGTAGAGGATAACCGATGAAAGTATAAAATAAGACCCCGAGACACAACCACACTGCAAATTGCCAGAATGATTCCATGAGACGGTTCCAGAATATGATGAAATCACATCCCGGCCACCATCCGATGTGCAGCCGAAACCCTAACTGAAAGCGAAGCTACCTGGATTGATGGCGTGTCGCAGCATGGGATTGGTCGAGCGGGCGCTGAACGAAGCATAGAGGGAGTAACGGATTGATGCAGAGACGGTTCTTCCGCGCTGCGTCAATCCGGCACTCCATGAGAACCTCGCTTCAGCGATCCACAATCACGCGCTTCCATCAATTGAGTATTTTCCACAGCCCGGTGATCACGCCGATGTAGATCAACGGTTGTATTGGACGCAATACTTTCTCGAACGCATAACCCCATTTCGATAAACGATCCGGCGGAACGAGAATAACATCGCCGTCATGCAGCATAAGATTTTGATCGAGCGCGCCGTTCTCCAGCAACTTTTTGAGATTGACCTTGACCATTTGCTGGTGCTGCGCGGTGGAGCTGCTGCGAAACAGCTTGACCTTGGCCATGCTGGCTTTTTTCGTGGGGCTGCCGGCTTCCGTGATGGCGTCCATGATGGTCATATTTTTTTTGATGAGGTATTTCCCCGGGCTGCCGACTTCGCCCAAAACGAACACGCGTCGCGCTTCGTAGGAGGCAATGACGACCGTGATTTCGACGTCGATGATGTATTCGCCCAGCAGCTTCGTCATGAGCGCGTCGATTTCATCGCTGGTTTTGTTTTCCACGTACAGACTGCCGATGAGATCGAACGAGATGCAGCCATCCGGGCCGACCGGCTCGGTGAGCGCGAAACCTTCATTTTGCGCCGCTCCGGGGCCTGCGGTAATTTGCAGAACATCACCCGGCCCGACGCGATAGCTCGCCTTGTTCAAAGGCTCCGCCGAAAGCACGGCGGCCGAATCCACTTGCGCGAAAACACTCCCGACCAGCAACCCGACAACAGCCAAAACGAACGGCAACATTTTGTTCATGAGGTATCCTTCCCACTTCGGAAAGAGGTTTTGAGGTACTGCAGATTTTGCCATAGAAAATGATAGCCTGTATTGCCCAACGCGCGTTTTCCCAGTTTGCCGAGTTGGTGCAACATCACACTTTTGGAGATGTGCCACTTGCTTTCACGCAGAATCCGTGTAAGCTCTGTTGTAGTTGAATCAGCCGTGATCACCCAACGCGGCCACAAACGCACATTCGGAATTTTACTCGACACAAGAGGCTCATGGCCGGGCTTTGAAGTAAAAATTTCGCGAAAGCCGCAAACCGAGGCATATTCCAAAAGCGCCTCGTCATATCTGCCGCCGGGCAAGGACATCGTGGAAATTTCTTTGCCGAGCAAATCGGCGAGAATTTTTTGCGGCACGAGAACTTCTTGCTCCAGTTGGGTGCGCGTCAATTGAGCAAGAAAAACGTGCGAATGAGAGTGTGTGCCGAATTCCACGCCCGCTTGCGCCAATGCTACGATCTCTTCGCGGCATAACATGCCCGCCGCGCCGATCTTGGCGGTCGTCACGAAGCAGGTGCAGCGTATACGATCTTTTTCCAGCAGCGGCCACAGCAAACGATATAAGCTGCCGTAGCCGTCATCAAACGTCAGGTGCAACCGTGCGCGCGCCTGCTCGTGCGCGCGGAACAGCGCCAGATGCGTCAGAAAATCTGCATAGCTCACATCGTAGGCCGGCTGCCATTCTTTAAAGTCGATTTGCTGCTCTTCACGCGCGATATTATGATACATCAAAACCATGGCGTTTGCGCAAGAATTTCATCGAATTGTTGCATTCTTGGAATGAGGGCGCATTGGTTTGAGGCCGCAGTGCCAGTGCCGAAGCTGCGCAGTTGGAATAAGCGCTTCCAACACGCCGGCCGCCCTCACTTCCTGACTGCATTGGATAGTCTTAGATACATCTCTTCCACGCGTTGCAGCATACGCTCCGCGCTAAAATGCTCCAACACGCGCTGTTGCCCATGTTGCGCCATGCGGCGCGCGCGCTCGGGATCGCGCAAGGTATCTGCGAGGGCTTGCGCTAGCGCAGGCGCATCACCAGATGGCACCAAAATGCCGTACTCTCGCGACGGCAAAATTTCCGGATTGCCGCCGACACTGGTGGCCACCACGGGCAGTCCGCCGGCCATCGCTTCCAAGATCGCCATTGATATGCCTTCGGTTTGAGAAGAAGAGCAGAATACCGTCATCACTCCGAGCACATCCGTAATGTCTTTGCGATAACCCGCGAACACGACGTGGTCCGTGAGCGCCAGCTCGTGCGCGCGTTGCCGCAGTCTCGCCGCTTCCGGCCCGGCGCCGACAAAAAGCAAACCGGCGCGGGGATGCTGTTCCAACACTTTTGCAAACGCTTCAAGTAGGAGCGGATAGTTCTTGCGATACTCCAAACGTCCGACCGCTCCAATCACGTGTTGAAATATTTCCAGACCCAGCTCTTGCCGCAGCGGCGCAAGCCGGCGTTCGTCTCTGCGCCTGGAGAATTCCAGACCATTGTGAATGGCGAGAATCTTTTCCGCGGGCAAACGGCCTTGCACGAGCAACCGCTGGCGCAATTCTTCCGAAACGGTTATGACGCGCGCCGTTTTACGGATGAGAATTTTTTCCAGCCAACGCCGGCGCTGATCTGCGATCGTAAAACTCGAGTGCTCGTGCGTAATGAGCACCGGCACGCGCGCGAGTATGGCCGCAATTCGCCCCCACAAATTCGCCGTGAATACGTGACAATGAACGATATCGATCTGCAGCTCGAGCATGAGCGCACGCAAACGCAAGACGAGGCCCATATCGACTTTCGGGCGCTTGTGCATGACATGCACGGGAATGCCGGCTTCTTCCAATTCGACTGCCATGCGCCCTTTGCGCGTGAGGCAACAAACTGTGACCGCAAACTTCTTCGGGTCGAGGCCGAGCGCAAGGTTAATCAACACCCGTTCCGCGCCACCGTTTTCAAGGTCTTCGATGAGGTGAAGAACTTTAAGGCGTGCGCCGTGGCGCGCTTTTGCCAACGCTTCTTTCGCATTTCTCATGGAGGCATATCACGGCAATATCAAAACCTTTTTAATCATCTGCGACCAGCTTGCCGTTTCCACGGCGCGATAACGCAGGCGCAGAAAATATGTGCCCCGCGCGATACGTTCGTTGTCGTCATTCAGCGTTTGCCACAAATGATGATACGCACCCGCGGCATAGCCGCCGCTCGCAAGCCGGCGTACTACTCTTCCGGTCAAATCCAACACTTCCAAATCGACTTCGGCGTTTTGCGGCAGCACGAATTGTATGTGCATCATGTGAGCGCTTGCGGATTTCGCGGCCGAAAGCGGATTGGGAAAACTCGACAGGGCGAAATCTTTTGGCAATTCCTGCCGCGCTTGCAGCGCGACGTTGGTCCCGTTCTCA
>JABWAN010000268.1 GCA_013361015.1 Candidatus Zhuqueibacterota bacterium
ATGGATGTGCTACTCAGTTCTTTGGAAATAAACTCATGCTCCAGCAAGGCAACCCATATCGCCCTGTGGCGACGCATCCCTCATCCTGACACATTAGTTTCGGGCGGGCCTGAGATAGACGTCATTCTTCAAACAGAGCGAGCAATAATTTTTTGCGAAGCCAAATGGCGGTCAAATGTGGGGCGAGCGCAAGGCAAAGACCGAAGTAAAGATCAAATAACTTTGCGGCGTGAATTCTTTGAGAAATACGGCGAGGTAATCTATGGCGCGGAGCCGCACTTTGTTGTGCTGGGGATCAGTTTGAACGGAGATATTATCCAACAAGGAGAACCCCAACGCAAGCAGGGTAGATTGTGTCTCCGTGACATCACTTGGGATGCAATTTGTGATATCGAGGGCCATCCCAACGCGCAGGAAGTACGGAGTTATTTGAAATGGAAAAAACAAAACTCAATACAAGCTTAACTCAACCTCATGCCCTCTCGCGTCATCACAACCTTGCAGGAGTTTGAAAACCTGCGCCCCGTGTGGGAAGAGCTGTATCGCAGCAGCGCGAATCACACGCCCTATCAATCGTGGGAATGGAATCTCGCGTGGTGGAAGCACTTCGGCAGCGAAGGCCGTTTGTGTTTGATCGTCATCGAAGAAGCGGATCGTGTGATCGGCATCGCGCCGTTTTATCTGCGCACGTCGTTCTTCGGCTTGCCGCTCAAACATTACGGTTTCATCGGCCAAAAGCGCACGGACTATCTTGACTTCATCATTCAATCCGGCAGCGAGTCGCTTTTCTTTCGCGAGTTGGCAAAGCACTTCAAAGATCTGCAAGAATATTGGCAATTTCTCGAGCTGAAAGACGTGCCTGAGACTTCGACGAACTT
The DNA here is from genome assembly GCA_013361015.1 of Candidatus Zhuqueibacterota bacterium. Lineage (GTDB taxonomy): Bacteria > Zhuqueibacterota > Zhuqueibacteria > Zhuqueibacterales > Zhuqueibacteraceae > JABWAN01. Next base: position 879 of record JABWAN010000268.1, read on the forward strand.
GCCGCACCTCTATCGCGAGTTCGGCTCGGTCTTCCCGAACTTCGGTTTGGATTTGCAGCGCGTGTGCGTCACCGTGCCGCTCACGAATGCGTGGGAAAGCTTTCTGCAAACGCTCGGCAAGCGCACGCGCAAGGACGTGGGTTATGATCGTCGTTATCTCGAAAAGAATTTCACCACCGAGTTTAAAATTCTAACCAACTCGAACGCGGTGTTCGAAGGCTTCCGCGATCTCACGAGCATTTACGAAGCGCGCTGGGTGGAAGCAAAAGGCGCGAGCCGTTTGGCCGAAGCCGAGGTCGCGAAGTTTGAGGCAGAGATTTGCGAACGCTTCTCGCAAAGCGGCGATTTTCGTCTCTACATGCTCTATGCGAACGGCAAGCCTGCTGCGGGCCTTTCCGGCTATGTGAAGAACGACAAGCTCTACGGCGATATTTACGCGCACACGCCGGAGCTGCACAAATACAGCGTCGGCAACGTGCTGCTCGGCTTCGCAATTGAAGATTGCATCAGCCACGGCTGGAAGGAACTCGATCTCTCACGCGGCGAAGAGGCGTACAAGTTTCGCTGGAACGGACAGCCCAAGCGCAACTATCATATCAAAATTTTTCGCAACCGCATGGCCGAAGCCAAAGCCGCGTTCGCGGAAGGAGTGTATGAGCGAGCCGCTGCGAGCGAGACGTTGAACAAGATGCTGGCGAGGTATCGGAAGTGGAAATTTGGAGCGGGGGAGTGATGGATTGGTGGAGATTGGGAGTGATGGATTTTTGGATTGATGAATTCCTATTTCACAAGACAGGCTCGGCTTCGAAGACTGGAGTCACTTCCTCATTGCTGAGTTTGGCCGATGCGTATGCTAACGCAGCTTTGCTGTCCTCCGATACGAGACGAGGATATTCAGAAAGAATCTCGTGCTCGGGGATTCCTTGTGCGACCATCTTGACGATGAGTTCAACCGGAACGCGAGTGCCGCGAATGACGGGCTTGCCGACCATCACTTTGGGGCTGATTGAGATGCGCTCCAACAATTGATCAAATGATTTCATGGTATGATCTCCTAATAGATTTCTTCGCGTCGCAGACGTGGGTCGTCTATAAATTTGACGCTTTTGATCACGGGTATGTTGAGGCAAGAGGTTTTGTTTGAGAAACGCTCCTGATGCGCATAGACACGAATCCCGCTCTCGATGAATTTTATCACGAGGCTGGCAAGGCCTTTTGCTTGCGTTGCGCTCATTACTTGATCGAGATCGGCATGGTGTGCGATGACCTGTTGCCCAAAAACCGCGACCCATTCATCGGGATATTTCTCGGTCAGCGTTTGAATGTTTTGGCGCGCCCATTCGCTGTCTTGCCAATAGCGGTGCGGCGGACGCGGCGGCAGCGAAAGATTTTGTGTGTGCATAATTCACCAAATCTTCGTGATCGGATAAGAGTCAAAATCTTTGTCGTCAGTAAGAATGGGAAGATTCTCAATGATAGCTTGTGCAATAATCAAGCGATCAAAAGGGTCTTTGTGATGAAACGGCAGGCTCTCGACTCTACCGCAGTGCTCAAGTGAAATGTCCAGCACATGAATGTTGTGCCGCTGCGTTCGTGTTGCGACATAATCACGCGCCGGCGCGGGAAGCTTGAGCTTTTGCAATCCGGCTTTGATAGCCATTTCCCAGACACTCGCCATGCTCAAAAGGAAATGGTTGTTGACGTCTTGGAAAGTCGCGCGAGCCGTTGCTGATAAGCGCGGATCGTCCACCATGAGCCATAAAAAGGCGTGCGTATCAAGCAGCACTTTCACGGCATGTACTCCTTGAAATCATCTAGCGGCGCATTGAAATCATCCGCGATTTGGACGAGGCCTTTGTCAAGGCCGATTTGCCGGCTTTGTATCAACAGATGTACCGGAACTAGTTTCACCAATGCAGCTTTGTCGTTGCCAATGATGATGTCCTCGCCTAAGAGCGCTTTTTGAATCAAGCTTGAAAGCTGGGTCTGCGCTTCATGAACGGTGACTTGGCACATATGACCTCCGAAAAAGTTTGTGCGGCAAAGATAGTTTGACCAATCTCGAAAATCAATCTCTAAATCCGAAGCAAGGATCGTTATGCCTCTTCCTCTCGGCCATTCTCTCATGGGCTACACCATCGCGGCGGGTTCGCGTTTTAAGCTCTCGCCCAATGTGTGGATGAACATCTTCATCTTCGCGTTGCTCGCGAATTTGCCGGACATTGATTACTTGCCCGGCTATCTTAAAGGCCTTCCGAATCGCTATCATCATCATGAGATTCACAGCCTCGGGTTCGCGGCGCTCATGGGGCTGGTCGGCGGGTTGGTGTACCTGCGTATGGCTGGAAAATTCTGGGCCTGCTTTTTGCCAATATTCTTTGCGGTCAGTTCACATTTGCTGCTTGATTTGGTGACTGAAGATTTTTCCGAGCCACACGGCATGATGCTGTTGTGGCCGCTTAACTCCGAGTTTTATGATGTGTCGTGGAAAATCTTCAAGTCCGTGAACAAATCAAACCATTCCGCGGACTTTTTTAGCTCGTTGTTTACGCTACATAACTTGCGCGTGGTATTGATTGAGTTGATGATCATGCTGCCGCTCGCACTCGCGGCCACTTTCGTGCAGCGCAGGCGGAGAGCCGCGGAAACACAACCGCAGCGCAAGGAAGCACGGGCTGCGAAACGTCTCACCGTGCAACAGTCGGTCGAAACTGAACAAGAACTGGGCGCGGCACTCACCGCGGCGCAGATTACAGAATTGCCTCAAATTGATTATCAGCGTATCGACCTGAATCAGCCGGGTTACCGCAATGGCAAAAGTTGACGACAAAATTTTTTGCAGCATCGTCGTGCCGATGATGAACGAGGAAGAGAGCGTCACGCCGATGCACGAAGCGATCACCAAAGTGATGCGCGCGTGGGGCGAGCGTTACGAACTCATCATTGTGGATGACGGCAGCAGCGATCGCACGTTCGAGATTCTCAATCTGCTCGCACAAAATGATCCGCATTTGCGCGTAGTGAAGTTTCGCCGCAACTTTGGGCAATCCGCGGCCATGGCCGCCGGGTTCGAACATGCGCGCGGCGAGTACATCGTCACGCTCGACGGCGATTTGCAAAACGACCCCGAAGACATCCCGCGCGTGGTCGCGAAGCTGCAAGAAGGCTACGACGTGGTGAGCGGCTGGCGCAAAGATCGCAAGGACAAATTTCTCATTCGCAAAGTGCCGAGCAAAATTGCGAATCGCCTCATTCGCAAAACCACGCGCGTGAGCTTGCACGATACCGGCTGCTCGCTCAAAGCGTATCGCGCCGAGGTCGTGCAGAAAATTCGGCTCTATGGCGAGATGCACCGCTTCATTCCAGGCTTGGCGCGCATCGAAGGCGCGCGCATCGGCGAGCTGGTCGTCAAGCATCACGAGCGCAAGTTCGGCCAATCGAAATACAATCTCTCACGCACGTTTCGCGTCATTATGGATTTGATGACGTTGAATCTGCTTTTAAAATATCTCACACGGCCGCTCCACTTTTTCGGCGGCTTGACCGTGCTCTTCAATGGACTCGGCTTCGCGACGTTGGCGGCTCTCTTCTATGGTTGGAATCGGCAATACCTCGGCGAAGATGAATTGAACGTGTTGGTCGCGCTTGCGTTTTTGCTGTTCGCCTCGGGCATCAACTTTTTGTTGTACGGCTTGATTGCAAACAGCGTGGTAAGCACGGGCCAAAAGCGGGACGAACGACTTTACGAATTCAAATCCTATGACCGCAACAATAACTAAACCTCGAGTAAATTCGCCACGCAATAATGGCGACCAGCACGGCATGCAGCACGATACGATGGAGCTTGCCAGCTTGCGCATGAACGCACCGCACAAATCTCGTGAAGAGCGCGAAGCCTTCGATTTCCCGGCGCCGAGCGAGCGCAACAGCGAGAATAACGGTCGCGCTCCGGCTCCTCCACGGCTCTCGATTATTGTGCCGGTCTTCAATCTTGCAGAGGCGGCGACGGCGCTGTATCAAGACGTGTGCGCCGGCTTCGAAGAGTATGGCCAGAGCTTCGAAGTAATTTTTATCGACGACGCGAGCACGGACGCGACGTGGCAGCAACTCAACAAAATCGCGAAAGACGATCCGCGCGTGAAATTAATACGCATGCGCACCTCGTTCGGCGAAACTTCCGCGCTCGACGCGGGCTTGCGGCATGCGCAGGGCGAACGCATCGTTTACGCCACTGCGCGCGTGCGCGTGAACATGAAGGCCTTGCCACGTTTGCTGCGCAAAATGGACGAAGGCCACGATCTCGTGGTGGGCTGGCGCACGCCGCGACAAGACTCCGGTTTGAATCGCCTCGTCTCGCACGGCTTTAACTGGCTGGTCGAACGCTTCGGCAAGCTGCCGTTGCACGACATCAATTCGAGCGTGTTCGTGGCGCAGCGCGAAGTGTTGGAGAACATCGTGCTCTACGGCAATCTCAACATCTTCATTCCGATTCTCGCGGCGCGCAAAGGTTATCGCGTCACCGAAGAGCAGATCGAACAGAAAGCCGGAGAGTTTCGCAAATCAAAATACGTGAGCGAATACATTCAACGCTTGCTCGACATCATCACGGTCATCTATCTCACCAAATATTCGAAGAAGCCCTTGCACTTTCTCGGCTTCTTCGGCATGATTTTCACCGTTGCCGGCTTGGCGATGAACGGCTATCTTTTCGTTTATCGCATTCTCGGCTTCGGCGGGATCGCGGGCCGGCCGCTGTTGCTGCTCGGCGCGTTGTTGCTCGTGATCGGTTTGCAAATGATCTCCATCGGCCTCATCGGTGAGATGATCATTTACACGCACGCCCGCGAGCAAAAAGAGTATAACATTGAAACGGTGATCGGCGCTTGAAACTCATCATTCAAATTCCCTGCTTGAACGAAGAGCAGACCTTGCCGCAAACGCTGGCCGATCTGCCGCGTTATATCGACGGCGTGAGCGAGATCGAATATCTCGTGATCGACGACGGCAGCACCGATCGCACGGTCGAAGTCGCGCGCGAAAACGGCGTGCATCATATCGTGCGCCTCACCAATCGCAAGGGCCTCGCCGAAGCGTTCATGGCCGGACTTGATGCGTGCCTCAAGCTGGGCGCGGACATCATCGTCAACACCGACGGCGACAATCAATATCGCGGCGCGGACATTGAGAAACTCGTGCGCCCGATTCTCGATCGCAAAGCCGACATGGTTGTGGGCGACCGGCAAGTGGAAAACATCGCGCACTTCTCTCCGCTCAAAAAACGTTTGCAGAAAATCGGAAGCTGGGTCGTGCGCCACGTTTCCGAAACCAACGTGCCCGACGCCACGAGCGGTTTTCGCGCCTACAGCCGCGAGGCTGCGCTGCGCATGAACGTAATCTCGCGCTTTACCTATACGCTCGAAACCATCATTCAAGCGGGCAAGAAGAACATCGCGCTCGGCCACGTGCGCATCAACACCAACGGCAAGCTGCGCGAGTCGCGCCTCTTCAGCAGTATGCCTGCGTATATCAAGCGCAGCGTGAGCACGATCTTCCGCATCTACGCGATGTATGAGCCGCTCAAAATGTTTGCAATCTCGGGCACGATCATCTTCACACCCGGCGCATTGCTCGCCGTGCGTTTTCTCTATTTCTTTTTCACCGGCGACGGCAACGGCCACATTCAATCTTTGATTCTCTCTGCCGTGTTAATGATCGTCGGTTTTCAAATCGCGATGATCGGCCTGGTGGCCGATCTCATCGGCGGCAATCGCCGTTTGATCGAAGACTCGCTCTATCGCATCAAGAAGCTCGAGCTGCAAGCATTGCAGCAAGAGAGCAACGGCTATTGTGAGAAGGAGCCGTTCGAAGTCAGATGAAGATCGGATTGCTCGGACCTTCGTATCCGTTCAAAGGCGGCATCGCGCACTACACCACGTTGTTATATCGCCATCTCAAGACGCGCCACGAAGTAAAATTCTACAGCTTCAAACGCCAGTATCCGGAGTGGCTATATCCCGGCAAGGGCGACAAGGACGCGAGCGCTTCGGCATTGCGTGAAGCAGGTGCGGAGCAGATTCTGGATTCGATGAATCCCGCTACGTGGATGCAAGCATGGCGAGGCTTGCAGCCGTTTCAACCCGATCTCGTGATTCTGCCGTGGTGGGTTTATTTTTGGACGCCGCATTTTTTATATCTCAGCAAACGCATCAAACAGCATCTCAACAGCAAGCTCCTATTCATTTGTCATAACGTCGTCGCGCACGAATCCAGCCGCCTCGCGCAGCTTTGCACCGCGCTCGTGCTCAAACGCGGCGATCTCTTCCTCGTGCATTCGCAA
>JABWAN010000269.1 GCA_013361015.1 Candidatus Zhuqueibacterota bacterium
GTCTTCCGGCGGCACGCCTTCGGAAAGATGGCTGATGACTTCCGACTCGGCGAACACGGCGCATACGCCGGAAATCGGCACTTTCTCTTTGGAGAGTGAGAGCAGCGGGCCGATGTCTTCAGTTTTATATCCCATGTAGCGCGCGGTCTTCTCCAAAAAAGCGCCCGTGCCCGAAGCGCATTTGTCATTGAGCCGGAACGTCATCACTTTCGCAGCCGCATCGATGCGGCTCGTCTTCATCGTTTGGCCGCCGATATCGAGCACGGTGCGTGTGTTTGGAAAGAGCAGGCTCGCGCCGCGCGCCGTGGCCGTGAGATCGGTCACCTGCAAATCGCGAAACGCAACTTGATGGCGGCCATAGCCGGTGGTGATGACGTAAGAAATCTCTTCTTCGTGCAGAGGCGCTTTGGCGAGCACCGCGGCACGCACTTTCTGCGCAACCTCCTGCAAGCGCGAGCCTGTCGGCTCGACATGCCGCGCGATGATTTGACGCGCGTCGTTCATGATCACGGCTTTGGTGTAGGTGGAGCCGACGTCGAGTCCCATGGTATAAGTCATGCTGAATTCTCGCTTTTTATTCTTCTTGTTGGTGCTGCATTGGCTTTCTTTTGAATGAAAGATTGCAGGTGTGCGCTTATGCTTTTGGCTCCAAGCCACCTCGCTCGCAGAGGCCGCCTAGGTAAACAAGCAGAGAAGAACCCTCGGTGAAGCAGCGCCAGAACAAAAAAGTCAAACTAGTTCTACTTAGGCAGATTCCATTCCACGCCCACGAAACACGCGAAACACACCAAAAGGCTTTTCGCGTTTTTCGTGTGTTTCGTGGGCAGAAATTCTAATGTGCCTAAGTAGAACTAGGCCATATGATGAAACTCGGAGCCATTCAGAAATGGCCGTGCTTGGTTCTCCAGCGATATCCGCGGCATTGCGATTACAAAGAATGGCAACGCGGCGCGATGAAACTCGTTGCAATCCAATTACTCGCAAACATCCCACACCTCAAAGGGGAACTTTTAAAATGTATTTCATGCGCTGGCACGCGGCACGGACCTGACCCAACAACCGAAGTGTTTCAATTCTTCCATCCGGCACGACCAAACCAACTCGCCGTTCCATAGCGTCATGTCGGGGCAGCCATCACACATGTTTTGCAGGCCATTCTCGAGAAAATCGACCGGCTGAATGATCATGATGGATTGATAGTGCAGCCCTTTGAATAAGCGCAGAGGATTGGTGAGCACCGCGCCGAGATAATTGCCGGCAGCGCCTCGCACCCCGCGATCGATTAGCGAGAGCAGCAACATCGAGCGGCCCAGGTTGGTATGCGCCGGTTTGGTATAGGCCAGATAGCGACCTTGCTTCAGATGATACATCGTCTGAATCGTTTCCATGAATTTGGGGCCGACGTAGCCGTAAATTTTTCCCTTTGAACCGAGGCGGCCACTGAGCAGCCATTTGAACGAGTCGGGTTTTTCCGTTCCGTTCAAATATGCGCACGGCGTGAACGCGGGGAATTGCTTGCGGATCTCGGCGATCACGTCGGTGGACTTCAGATCGATCTTGCGCTCGTTGGTTTCCGAATATGCCAGCACACCCAAATTGATTTTCTTGCCGCCCGCATACCAGTCAAACGGAAGCTGCGGCACTGCGGCGCGAAAGAGAATGAACACCATCACGTGCACAATGTCGATGTGTTTGGCGGCCCAAGCGAGAAGCTCCGGCGTGTAGGGCAAAGTGTCTTCGTATACCGTCGAGTTGAACGCGCACGATAGACCGCCGACTTCCGCGAGCATTTCGGCATACGAGAGCCGCAGTTCATTCAGCTCAATTTCGTTCTTATTCTTCCATTTCGGCCGGCCTTGCTTGCTATCGATGTGAAAAGTGAAGCCCGCGGCGCCGGCGCGCTTAAGCTCGCGCAGCAGCTCCGGCGTGAGCATGCCGCCGTTGGTGTTAATCACCGGTTTGAAATCCATCTCCGCGATCATGCGCACGATCTCGACGATATTCGGGTGCATGAGCGGATCACCGCCGGCAATGGAGATGCCGTCGGAATTGCGCAGCGCGCGAAATGTTTCCACCTCCCGCCGGATGAGTTCCAGCGACTTGTGGCTCTTGGGAACGTTCTCGCGATAGCAGCCATCGCACGAGAGATTGCATGCCGAAGTCGGCTCGAGCCAGGAGATGGCATTGTCGGGAAGCGACCAGGGCAAACGATACAGGTGGCGGTGATTAATGCTTGAAGCTGTCATCATAATCGTACTCTCCTTTCCTAGTCCGGCCAAGCCGGAACCAAGAATGCAAAAGGCTTCGCACACAGAAATGGTCTCTGCAGTTTCATTTCAGAAGGCTTGCAATTTAGTGCCTGAATTTTGCACTGCTGCTGTAAACATCAGGCCAAAAGGTGAAGGCGATCTAATGAGATTTGACGATCAAAATCGGTGATGAGCAAATTCGAACTCATCCCCCGGCCCCCTTCTCTTGGGAAGAGAAGGGGGAGATCTGACTATTCATGAATGTCTTTTCTCCCCTTCTCTTTTTAAGAAAAGGGGGCGGGGGGATGAGTTCGGGAGCGTCAAGATTGCCGAACTTGGTCGTCAAAACTCAAACAATCGCTCTCATCTATTGGGTGATTAGTCGTGTTGAGACGACTTGCAGCTTTTAGCCCGTGGTTTCAACCGCAGGCGGAAATCGGCGCTGGCACAAGCGCAAAATACAGGTAGTGCCGGAGAATCATTAGGCCTTGGGCGCGACGATTGAACTGACGAGGCATTATGGCGCTGCGGCATGCGGCTTCCGGCTCGCTGCGATATGATCCATGGCAAACAGCGCGGCGCCGAGCGCGCCCATGAAATGCGAATCTTCGCTCACGTTTATTTTCTTGCCTAGCCCATCTTCCAGCGCGCGAATCATGCCGATGTTTTTGGCCACGCCGCCGGTGAAGGTGATCTCGTCGTCAACGCCCACACGGCGCAACAATCCGATTGAGCGCGCGGCGATGGATTGATGCACGCCCCACAAAATGTCTTCCACCTTTTTGCCTTTGCCCAACCACGAGAGCACTTCCGATTCCGCGAACACGGTGCACGTCGTGCTGATGCGCACCGGTTTCTCGGCTGTGAGCGCCGTCGCGCCTAGCTCGCTCAATGGAATTGCCAATGCCACTGCGGCTGCGCCGAGAAACCGGCCGGTGCCTGCGGCGCATTTGTCGTTCATGCAGAAATCCACAATCTCCCCTTTGGGGCTTACGCGAATAGCTTTGCTGTCTTGCCCGCCCATGTCGATCACCGTGCGCGTGCTCGGAAACATGTGCACGGCGCCGCGGCCGTGGCAACTAATCTCCGTCACCTGCTTGTTGCCGAACGTGACTTTGTAGCGGCCATAGCCCGTGCCGATCACGTATTCCACTTCTTCATCGCCGAGCTGAGATTCTTCGAGCGCCAGGCGAAAGGCTTTTTCCGCCGCGGCCGTTACGTTCGCGCCCGTGTCGATCAATGCGCGCCCGACGATTTGCCTTTTTTCATTAATGATCACGGCTTTCGTTTGCGTGGAGCCGACGTCGACTCCGGCGGAGTAGGACATGAGAAATCTCCTCACGGGATTGTTGGAGTGATGGAGTGTTGGAGTAATGATGTTGTGGATTTTTGGATTAATGGGACCCATCAATCCAAAAATCCACCACTCCGGCTGTTTGCTTCCTCGTCACTAACCCTTCAAAAAACGCATCCACACGATTCTTCATCTGCGCCTCCGAGACTACGCGCTTATCCATCATGTCGGACTCGATGAACAGTGTGGGCACTTCCGCATGCGCCATGAGATAACGGCGGCCGTCGGCGAGGCCGGTGGAAACCGTGCGGCAACTTTTGATAGGATGATAAACCACGCCGTCAATGTGATAGGGCGCAAGCATCGACAGCACCGCTTCTTGTTGATGAAACATGCTGTCCATCGCATCGCGCACGCTCAAGAGCAGGCCCTCCGCAAGGCTGTCAATGGGATTGCGCAAATCATACTCGAAGCCGAGGTTCGTGCCGCCCGCCGCAAACCACAAGTAGGTCGATTGCACGAACACGCCGCCCCAATCCGAGAAAAACTCATTGAAGCGGCGAAAGATGGGATAACACGGCACACCCACAAACACGAGCCGGAATTTTTCTTCCGTCACCGTGCCGATGTTGTTCATGGATTTGTATTCCATCTCCGCAACGAGGTCTTTGAAGAAGGCGCTGCCGGCTTTCGTGCCGCGAAAACCGTTGGCCACGCCGAGGTAAATCGTGCCGTCCGTCAATGCGCTAAACACTGCGGGCCGCGCTTGATTCAATTCGAGCACGCGGCGCCAGCCGCGACTCATGTCATTCGCGTAGCCCAACACTTCGCGAAACTTGTCGATGTCGAACTTCTTGCCGGTGATTTTTTCGCAAAGCTGAATCAACTCGTCGATTTGTGCGGCAACATAGCGGCGATCGTTTTCAAATTCATGTTCGCCTTTGTGGGTTTGCGTTCCGGCTGCGCGTGTGCCGGGAACGTCGAGCGTGAAGATGGGAATGTCGTACATGCGCTCCCAAATTTCCGCCCACTTGATGTAGGTGTTGCATGCGTTCGTGAGCACGGCAAAACGCGGCTTGGGAATTTTGCCCATCGGGTGCTGCCCGCCGCGCAGTTGCACCGCAACATCGGCTTTCACGTATCCGCAAATATCCGGAGAGTAGCCGTAGTCTTCCGCCTCCGTTAAAAACTCCGGCGCAACTTTGCGCACCGCGGTTTGCAGTGAATTGATTTCGGGAAACACGACGGGCAGGTCGAAGGTCTTTAAAATTTCGTTGAGGCTGCCCATCACGAAGACATAGGCTGCGCCCTCCTCGCGTGCACTGCACTCGCCCAACTCTGCGAACCACTCGCGAAAGAGCCGCGCGCCGTCGCGATTGCCGCGGCCGACGATGCCGTTGTTGTTGCCATTTGCCATTTTTTGCTCTCCCTGGATTATTGGAGTAATGGAGTCCAACACTCCAAAACTCCTTTACTCCATTACTCCAACAGTTTTTTCGCCCACGTTACCGAGCGCAGCATTTGAATGCTGATGATCAAATACCACAAACCGGTAAACGGTCCGAAATCGATGAGATTGGCGTTCGCCGGCGGTATGGGAAAAGTATACAGATTGAAGCTGAGCAGCAAAAGGGCGAGCAGCATGCCAATGCCGCCGAGTATTTTGCCGAAGCGCGGATGCTTCAGCATGTTCAAACCAAGCAGGAAGGTTCCGGTTGCAATAAAAATGTCCCACGAGACATCCAATCCCAATTGCACTTTGTCAACCACTTTGCCAATCAACTCGAGAGTCGATTTCGTGGCGGGATCGGCGGCCTTGGCCACGTATTCATCCATCGAGATAGAAAGCGCCAGTTGCACGATGAGCATCATGTTCACGATGCTGCCGGCAATGATATTCGCGCCCGCGGCGATTTGCGCGGTCACGGTTTTTTGATGAAGCTTGAGCACATGATAAAGGCCGACGCTGGCCAAGCTGAGGAGCGGGCCGAAAGCCGCAGCGCATGCAACGGTCAACAGCCTCGGCATCTCCACCGCGATCATCAGCGGATAAATGACGCAAGCGATGACGCCGGCAACCGCGCCGAGTTTGATCCAAGCGAGAGTCAAAGCATTTTCTTTGGTCATAGCAGCCTCTTATAGTTTTTGGATTGATGGATCGATGGATTTTTGGAGCAATGACGCCCATCACTCCACCACTCCAAAACTCCATTACTCCAACAATCCATCAATCTTGTCGCTTCAATCAAAGAGAATATTCTCGACGAACGTTTCAAGCTGGATGCCGAGATGCTCAAACGTGGTTTGATTTTCTTCGAACTCCGTCACGAAAAACGGAATGCCCGCGCTTTCGAGCGCTTTGCTGTAAGTGACTTGCTCTTCCAAGCCCGGCTCGCACATTTTTGCCGCGGCGAGAATCACGGCCTCGGCGCGCGCCAGTTGTACGCGCTCGAGCAGCATTTTCTCTTTAGGCTTATGGAGATCGTGTTGCACCGGGCTGTAGGAAGATTTGTCGATATACGCTTCCGCCAAATGGTAGAGCGGGTCACCGTGCAGAGCAACGTCGGAAAGGATATAACGCAGCCCGATGAGCAGGTCGTCATCCACCACATAGCACGACTGCGCGATGGTTTGCAAGAGGTCCACCGGCGGCAGCTCGCAAAAGCCGCCCTCGAAGACGATGCGCATTTTATCCTGCTTCTTTGCGGGCCGTGCTTTGATGAGCGGCAGCACGGCGCGCAACAGTTCATTGTATTCTTCGCGCGGCAGAAAACCGGCGAGCGCAATCAGCACGAAAGCCTCGTCGCCCGCGATCAACCACGGCGTTTCGCGCTTGATGGCATACAACTCGCGCATCAGCGCACGGCTTTCATTATAGATCGCCAGCGAGCGGCGTAGATCATCGTCCGTAATCTTGCGTTCGGCAACATCTTCAATGTCGCGTTGCAAGCGCTGATATTCATCGCGCAAATAGGTTTTCGAGTAGCGCGAGTTGGGATTTTGCGGCAGATAGAGAATTTGGCATTTGTAAGGAAAGTTGCGTCCCCAGATGGCAGCGAGATTGCGTGCGGCATCGCAGATCGGATGCGTCACAAACATCTCCATCGCGATTTTCTTCGTGAGCGCCAGCTCCAGCGAAGTTTTCACGATGGAGCAAAGATACGAACCGAATTTCGATTCCGCTTCCATGCCTTCCACTTGCGCGCCGCAAACTTTCAAAGGCAACACGCCCGCGGCATGCGCGAGCTCTTCCGGAAAATAGACTTGAAAATGCCCCACGACTTTGCCGCCCTGCGCGCGCCAGCGCTGCACGGTTGGATATGTCGCATCTTCCACCAACTCGCGGCACATGGCAAGAATCGTATCGAGCGGCTTGCCCTGCCAATCAGCGAACAGCGTTTGTGGCTCGTTCATTTCAATGGGCTCCTTTTGGCATTTTCTTTTTTGGCTCCTTGCCTCAAATGTATTGCCCGCCGTCAATCTTGATCACTGCACCGGTGATATGCCGGGCCAGTTCCGAACAAAGAAAAAGGATGGTATGCGCAACCTCTTCCGGACGACCCAATCTTCCCAGCACCGTTTCCGCCAAAGCTTGATCCAAAATCTGCTGCGGCAGGTTTTGCGTGAGCGGCGTGAGAATATAACC
>JABWAN010000270.1 GCA_013361015.1 Candidatus Zhuqueibacterota bacterium
CGAATAAGGGCACTGTAAATCGGCCGAGCGGTTCATTTGCCAAACAATGCGCGTGTAAAAAATTTGGGCGCGCAATTTTTCATTTCATCAAAATCGCCTTGCGCGTTTGTGAAAATTTGCCTGCGGTAATTTTGTAGAAATAAAGCCCGCCGGCCAAATCGCTCGGCGCAAACGGCACGCGATGTCTTCCCACAGTCATCTCGCCATCCACCAACGTCGCCACTTCTCTTCCGTTCACATCAAACACCTTCAGCGTCACGTGACTGCTCACCGGTAACTGAAAACTGATTAGGGTTGACGGATTAAACGGATTCGGATAGTTTTGCTGCAGTGCAAAAGCTTCCGGCGTTGCGTTCATAAAATCACTCACGCCCGTCGTTGAATATTTTTCAATCGGCGCGCCCGGGGTCAAATCTTTTCCCGACAAACCGACATAATCCGCCGCATATCGCGGCGACCGAAAGACGCTGTTCTCTTGGCCTTGCTGGCCACTGGGAATGGAATCGCCCTGCGTCATCGGCCCGCTCGCCACCACGGGATTGATATATTTCCACACGAGTTCATTGGTCGCGGTCACTTCAAAAAAAATTCCATGCGGCCCGTCGCAAATCAGCGTGTTGCCGTTCGGCAGTCGCTGCGCGCCGGAAATGTTGAAAGCATAGAAATCGTTGAGATTCGGCGCAACGTAACTCCACGTCGTTGCGCTCGGCCCAAACGCCGAGCCTGACACGCGTGCATAGTTGCCGTTGGCGTCAACAGGAGGGATAATCTCATCAACCGAAGAATATCGCCGCGTGGTTCCGTTGTTGAAGATCAAAATATTCCCTGCGCCCGGCAAGCCCGGCTCGATCCACTGCGCGTCGTGCTGGCCGGAAAGTTTTTGATCGCCGGCGCTGCCGTTCTTATACGCTCGCGGATTGCCCCAGCGATAGAGCAAGTCGCCGCCTTTGCCGTATTTGCCGCCCGCATGCCCCGCCGCCTCCACGGTCGTCGTGCTGTGATCAATAATCCAAATCTCGTTGAAATTGTTGTGCACACTGATCATGATTTGATCGAGCTGCGGATTGTAATCCACCGCGTTGACGTGCTGCCAATCCGGTTGATTGTTGCCTGAGAAATTCAGATCGACCAACTCGGGATAATCCGCGACGTTGCCGTAGTTAGGCTTGGTCGCATCGAAATCCTGAATGAGATGATCCCACACATGCCATTCCCAAACAATCTCGCCGCTGCTCGCGCCCTGCGGTTTGACTTCGATAATTGTGTCCGGCCACAAACCGCGCATGCTCACCAGCGCCGGATTTCTTCCCGCCGCAATCGCTTCGCTGAAAGTTTTCGCTTCCCACGCGATCAACAACACGTTGCCGTTGGGCAAGCGCTCGATATCGTGATGTTGCAAATACTGATTGCTGGAGTACTCGAAATCCCATAACAGCGCGCCGCTCCAATCATACTCTTGCACGCGCCCTCCCTGGCCGCCGCTGGTGAAAGTGGGATTGTTGACGTTGCCGGTGCGCAACAAATGGCCGTTCTCTAAAAGATAGACCGAGTTGCCCGGTTGATAATCGCTTTGCCACGAGCGCACCAGCTTGCCGTCGTTGTCGATGAGATACGTCGTGTTCGAGCGCAGCGGCGCAAACAGCGTATAGCCGCGAAATGATTTGGCGTCGTTGAGAAAAAGCCCGACGGTCCTCGTTTGCGCCGCAAGCGAAAATGCCACAATGAGCACGCAATTGAGAACAACCTTGAAAAGAGTCCGCATGTTTGGTCAACTTTTTTGTTGATGGCATGAAGAAACGCGATACTGAGCAATTGATTTGCCATAGCGAAACGGTGCGATTTTCGAACCTAATCGTGAATTTGCGCGCTCTCGCCGAACGTTGGCGTACAAACATGCTGCTCGCTATGGAACAACAGACTGAGAAGAAATGCTTCAGAAAGCTAACGCAACAAAATGGCCTTGCGCGTTTGTGAAAATTTGCCCGCGGTGAGTTTGTAGAAATAAACACCGTCCGCCAAATCGCTCGGCGCAAATTGCACGATATGATTTCCCGCAGAGAGCTCGCCCTCCACCAACGTCGCCACTTCGCGCCCATTCACATCGAACACTTTTAGCGTCACGTGACTGTTCACGGGCAACTGAAAGCTGATCACTGTTGACGGATTGAAGGGATTCGGATAATTTTGCGACAGACTGAATTCAGTTGGCAAAGTTTCCGAATTGTTCTCTTCCACCGCCACCGTCGGATCGCTCACGCGAATGCGCACACGATCCGGATCTCTGTAAAGCGTAATGCCGGTAATGCTCACCAAATCCTCTGCACCGACCGCTGTGATGCCGTTTTGCAAAACTTGTCCGTTTGAGATGCGGGTCACTGACCATTGCAATTGCCTGCCGGTTGGCGGTCTGAATTGCTGCGGCTTGCGAATGGCAAGATCGGCGGTGAGGCTCGCGTCGGATGAATTATCAACCGTGTGCGAAGATTGCCCGATGAGATACGCCGTCACTTCCCAACTTCCCGGCGTATCAACAATCGAATTCACCTCCCAATCATGATAGCCGCCGAAGCTGCCCCAATCATCGCCGACGCCCGCGCCGCCGGTGCCGCGCGTGCCGTCGCCGGGGTTTTTGTTGCTGCCCGGATATTTTTGATGATTGTAAAACGCCGGAAAGGATTGATGCGCGCGATAGCGCTCCTGATACGCCGCATCGTCGCGCTCAGTTTGCAAATTGCCGAGGCCCATGCTCCAATGAAAATTCATGCTCTCCAATCCGTGCGGTCGCTCATCCCAAAAGAGTTGCATGCCCAAACCGAGTGAATCAGCACGCTTGTATTCCGCAACGACGTATGCATCCCACTCCATTGTGCCGTTGTCATCGTTCTTCCCGTGCCACGAGCGCATGAGGGCCATATCGCGCGTGCCGGCAATATGAGCGCTCAAATTGAAAACCTCATAGACGCGCACCATCTCGCCTCGATAGTTGCGCAAGTTGGTGGGCAGATTCTGTTCTTGCGTTCCCAATATCGCTGGCCCGCCGCCAAAATCGATGCTCGTATCGGCTGGAACGGGTCCGCCGAAGCCGTTATTAAAAATGGAAGCCGTCGCAAAGGTATTGGGAAAAGCTTTCACCAACGCCGTGGTGCCGGCCGAACCGACGCTGTGACCTTGCATCGACACGCGCTCGGGATCGACGTTGCGGTTTTTGATGAGCCAATTGTTAATCCACAGCAAGCGCCGTTGTGTATAATTGATCACGGTGTCCGTATCGGCCGGTTTGCTCGCCAAAGTCTCAAACGGATTAAATCCTTTGGCCCAGCCGAACCACCAGGAATTGGATTGTTCTGTGATTATAATGGGCACGTTATTAAGTAAAACCTTGCGAATGAAATCATCGTTGTGCGCGACGAGCAAACCGTCTTGCGGCTCAATGTTGATCGATACTCTGCCCGTCGGCAAAGATTGCCGCGCCGTGCCGCCGCCGCCGTGCAGCCAATGCACCGCGGAAACTTTTCCCGCAGGAAGATTCTTCGCCTCACTGACGATGAAGAAACTTGGCATGCCGTTCTTGTGGCGATTGGCCATGATCGGAAAATCCGGCCGGCCTTCCCTATGATTGTCGCGGCCATCGGCCCACATATAATACGCGGTCGATTTGTGCCCGGAAGCGAGCGTGGTCGTGCCTTGCGATTGCGCTTGCACCGGCTCATTCAAGCTGAAACGATATTCAATGCGCGCCGAAAAATTGCTCGCGGTGACGGCAGTGCTTCCCCATTTGACCACGGCATAATATTTCGCGCCGGTTTCATGCACGGTTTCGACGAACAAGCCCGTGTTCGCGGGCAAGGTGAAGCGTCCGCCGCTGTTGTTGGGAATGGTATAATTTGCCGTGGCGATAATTTGCGTGCGCAGCGCATACGGCGTCCATTCTTCTTCATAAAGCCGGCCAATAAGCTGCGCCTGGCTCGTGTTGGTGAATGGATTCGCGCTGCTATAAATACCGTAAGTTTCCGGCGGGTTGTTGTCGAGGTCCCAGAGAATCCACACTTGCCCTTCGGCATACCAGCCGCGCACGTTGGTTTGGGCGAGAGCTGTCGAACCCACCATGAATATCCAAAGCAGGAACAATCGTAGCAACCGTTTCATAGATTCTCCGCAGTGAAGTTCACGGTTATGAAAAAAAGCCGGACTTGCATATGAATCAATGTGGTTTGCTTGCAAGTCCGGTTAATGGCGCCTTAAGTTTTACATTTTACGGCTTAAAACTCACGCCTTACGTTTTAAGCCTAGTTTCTCGGCTTGTCGTGGTGCGTCGTCTTCTTCGCTTTCACCGTGGTCTTCGTGCCGTGCTCGGTCTTCGTGGTTTTCTTCACACCTTTGACCGTCGTCTCTTTGCCGGTTTTGGGATTGTGCACTTCGACTTTGCCGGCTTTAACCGTCGTGGTTCTCTCGTGGCCGCCGCGCGAAACATGCGTCTGCTTTTTCACCAGCGTGGAAGAATGGGCGTGATAGTTGACCTTTGTCACGCGTGTGACCCGCGTGGTGTGCGAAACATGAAACGTCGCGCGCGTCGTGAATCGAACCGTGCGCGTGCGATAAACATTCACATGCACCACGCGCCACGGATGCCACCAGTTCGGATAAAAGCCGAAATAAAAGGCGGATCGAAACGGATGATAAACCGGCCGAAACATCCAGCCAAAGATCGGCCACGGGTGAATGTGTACTTCGACGGGTGAGATGTAGTAATCGGGGCCGTAGATTACTTCATTGCCGCGGATCTGCATGTTGTAATCTTCGTCGCCGTTTTTTTCCACTTCGATGGTAGCGACATCCTGAAACTCGTTTTCGCCGAGCGGCACTTGCAGAACAATCACGCGCGCCTCGTCGGAAGCTTCTTCCATCACGCGAATGAAATCGACGTCGCCGTTGTCGTCGAGATCGAGGTTGTTGACGCCGATCTCCGGATCGTTAAGCGATTTTTCAAACTCTTCCAAATCCTTAGCGTCTTTGAACAACTCCGCCACCGCTTGCAAATCCAACCCATCCGCCGCGTCCGAGCTTGACTCGACGACGGTGACGTCCTGTGAATAAACTACGCAGCTCAACAAGCTGATGAGACTCATCACTACCGCGAGAAACGCTGATTGTCGTTTCATCTTCTTCTCCACTTTGTTTGAGGGTGATGGTTCAGCAAGAGGCGTGCTGAATTGGCTCTCTTGCGCTTTCTGACTTTACTCTTCAAAGCATTCAATATCATTTGAGAAGCTTGAACACGAAGGGGATACGCAAACCCTGTGCATTCTCTAGAGAAAGAGATTTCTGACCGAAAGCTGCGACCTTTAGTGTAGCATAAATTTGGAGTTGACTGGTTCATTCGCATGGCTTTCTTCTGAGTCGGCTTGTACGAAATGGAACAGAAGCCCTGCCTTAAACGGGACAAAAAACGCAAGCAGTCGCAAGCGCTAAAATGAACTTAAAACCGAAGGTAGGATACCAAAGGAAAGAAAGCTTTTAGGAGAATCCGCTTGCCGCTTTGTATGAGAATTGCATCGGCAAGCGGATTGTCTGCTCGCGATTCTACACCCACGGCTGAATGAAGCGCGTCATGGCTTGAAACTCCGTGAAGCGCTGGCGAATTTCTTCCTCATGTAAATCGCGAATGCGATCGAGGCTGAATTTTTCAACGGCGAAGCTGGCGAAGATGCTACCATACACTACGGCTTGCCGCAAGGTGTCATCATCCACCTTGCCCATCTTTGCGAGATAGCCCATGAATCCGCCAGCAAAGGTATCGCCCGCGCCCGTCGGATCGAAGGCGTTCTCCAATGGATAAGCCGGCGCCCAGAAAAAAGTGCCATCGCTCACCATCACTGCACCGTGCTCACCTTTTTTGATGATGATGATTCTGGGGCCCATTTTGCGGATGAGCTTCGCAGCCTTCACGAGATTCGGCTCGCGCGCGAGCATGCGCGCTTCGGAATCATTCACGAGCAGCACGTCGATGCGCTCAAGCACGCGGCTCAATGCCGCGGGCGTGCGCTCGATCCAATAGTTCATGGTATCCAGCGCGACGAATTGTGGCTTTCGCACTTGTTTGAGCACGTCGAGCTGCAAGTCTGGCCCGATGTTGCCCAGAAACACAAACGGCGTGTCGCAATACTTTTCCGGAATCACGGGCTGAAATGTTTCGAACACGTTCAAGTGCGTGAATAAAGTATCGCGGCTGTTCAAATCTAGGTGATATTTCCCGCCCCAGCGAAAACTCTCACCGGCTTTGATCTCCAAGCCTTCGAGATCAATGTTGCGGCTGCGCAGAAACGCAATCTCCGCTTGCGGAAAATCTTCGCCAACCACGCCGACGAGGCGCACGTCCGCAAAATAGCTCGCTGCCACGCCGCAATAAATTGCGGTGCCGCCGATCACGTCTTCCACCCGGCCAAAGGGCGTTTCAATCGTATCCAACCCCATCGAACCGACAACCAATAAGCTCATGCAGTGAATCCTTTCGTGAAGAACGTTTGCGCAGGTTTACGGCGTTTTTTCAATTGCATGGGCCTGTCTTTCCGAGGAGCAGACAAAGGGAATTCTTTCCGGACACAGTTTCCTCACTTGCGCTCGCGTTGGCATGCTGACATTGCAAATGAATACTGCTGTAAAACCTAGCAAAGATAAGTGACCTACATTTTCTCCGGGGCGCTAACGTTTAGCAGCCGCAGGGCATTGCGCAGTACTATACGCACAGCCTCCACTAAATGCAGTCGCGCTTGCGTCAAAGTTTTGTCTTCGGTCACAACACGATGGTGATGATAGAATTGATGAAACGTGCTGGCCAGCTCGTGCAGGTAAATGGTGAGACGATGCGGCTCCAACACTTCTGCGGCCTTGGAAACGACCTCCGGGAATTCCGAAAGCTTTTTGAGCAGGGCCAGTTCTTCGGCGTTGTGGAGCAGCGCAACGTCGTAGGAGTCCGCGAGCGGCGCGCCCTGTTCCGCAGCATACGCCAAAACGTTGCACACTCGTGCATGCGCATATTGCACGTAAAACACGGGATTCTCGTCGCTCTGCTTTTTGGCGAGATCAATGTCGAAATCCATAGGCGTATCCAGCTTGCGCATGAGAAAGAAGTAACGCGCCGCATCCACGCCCACTTCCTCAAGCAGCT
>JABWAN010000271.1 GCA_013361015.1 Candidatus Zhuqueibacterota bacterium
GATCAACTCCTTGCCGGTGCCGCTTTCACCTTCCAGCAAAACGCGG
Source organism: Candidatus Zhuqueibacterota bacterium (assembly GCA_013361015.1). Taxonomy (GTDB): domain Bacteria; phylum Zhuqueibacterota; class Zhuqueibacteria; order Zhuqueibacterales; family Zhuqueibacteraceae; genus JABWAN01. The sequence goes on from JABWAN010000271.1 coordinate 47, forward strand.
CCTTCGGTGGGAATAACTCTTTCCAGCAGCGCAAACAGCGCTTGCATTTTCGGGCTGTGGCCGATGATGCCGTGAAATTGATATTTGTCGCGAATCTCTTGGCGCAGGCGATCGGCCTCGGCAAACACTTCCTCGTGCAATTTGGCATTGGTAATGAACTGCGCACACTGCGAAGCGAGAATCTTCATGAGCCGCAGCTCGCGCTCGCCGAATTTTTGATTCGTCTCGAGCGAAAGCAGATTGATGACGCCAATGATTTCACCGCGCCATTCCAGCGGAACGCTCAACGCGGAGGTGATGGCTTGATACTTCGCTTTGATCTGTTTCGCGCCAAACGTCGCCGCCAAATCGCCGGTCATTTGTGGCGCTTTGTGCTCGAGTGCCCATCCCGACAGCAACGTATTGAGGTAATGATCGAGCAATTCACCCTCGGCTTGATTTTGCCGGACGAGTGTTTTGGCAATCTCGTGGCTCGCAGGATCGAACAGCATGATCGCGCCTTGCTGCGCATTGCACAAACTCAACGCCGCCTCGATGATCTGCCGCAAAACGGCTTCGACTTCGAGCGAAGAGCCAATCGTCTGCAACACGTCGAGGAGTTTTTCATAGTCCTCCAGTTGCTGAGGGAGGGTTTGATGATTGTCGTTATTCATATGAGCTCTTCACTCCTACTTTATCCAGTATCGCCGCCAGCCGCGGATCAGACCGCTGATAATCAGAATAGGAAAAAACTTTATCCCAGAGAAGATAGATGCAGCGCTGCTCATAAGCCGCTGCAAACCATGGCAACGCCTCGTCTTTTTCGCCCAACGCATAATGAATCATAAAAAAGAAATAGGGTGGAACATAGCCTTTCGCGGCACGCTGCTTTAATTCCAGCAAAATTTTTCGCGCCTCGTCAATCTTGCCGTGCCGCGCATAACAACTGCCGAGGTTCGCCAAGGCTTCTGAAAATTCTCCTTCCAGCGCGCTGGCCTTTTCATATTCCGCACAAGCTTCAGCAAGCTGGCCTTTTCCCTCATAAACTCCTGCCAACATCAGGCGCGCAAACCAGAAGCTGGAATCAATTTCGAGAGCGCTATTGAGCTGTGTTGCGGCAAGCTCATTTTGGCCCGTCATGTTCAAAATCCATCCCAAGTACGTGTTGCTTTCGGGCGAGAGCGGTTCGATCTCATGCGCGCGTTTTGCAATAGCAAGGGCTTCGTCCAGCCGCCCGGTCGCCACCAAATACTGCGCATAATATTGGTACGTCGTGGCATAATTCGAATTGAGCTGAAGCGCGCGCTTAAATTCGCGTTCCGCTGCGGGCCAATCCCAGTCATAAAAAAAATAGACCGCGCCCAGCGAAGCGTGCGCCTCCGCGAGCGTTTCGTCCAATGCCAATGCCTTCCGCGCGGCGGCTTTGGCCTGCGGCAAAGCCTCGCGCGGAGAAAGCAGCCATTCAAACGCGGCGATATAATAGTAGGCAAGCCCATCGTAAGCGAGCGCGTAATTCGGGTCTTGCTCGAGGGCTTGCTGAAAGTAAGCGAAGCCTTTTTCGAAACTCTCTTTCTTATACTTCGCAGCGTGATAACGGCCTTTGAGATAAAGCTGATGCGCTGCGAAGTTCTGCGTGTGGCGTTTCGTCGCGCGCTGTTTTTCTGCGTTACTCAAGTGAGGCTGCAATTTTTCCGAAAGCGCTTCGGTGATTTCATTTTGCAATCCTAAAAGCCCGGTGAGCTGACGCTGATATTGCTCGCCCCAAATGTGGCGATTGTCTTGCGTATCCACCAACTCGACACTGATGGCGAGAGCCTCGCCCTGCTGGGTGACGCGCCCGACGAGCACGGCTTGCACGTTGAGCTTGCGGCCAAGCGCTTGCGGATCCGCGGCTTCGCCTTTGTAGTGCGAAACCACGCTGAACGACATCACTTTGAGGTGAGGCAATTGCGAGAGGCTTCTGATGAGACTCTCGCTGATGCCAGCGGAAAGATATTCGGCTTCAGGATCGGCGCTAGCATTGACGAAAGGCAGAACGGCGACGGAGTCAATCGCCTCGCGTTCTGGCAGGAAGCGATAGAGGCCAAACGCCAACAGCAAAACCAGCAAGCCGGCGATTCCCGCGTAGCGATAGGCGCGGGTTCTTTTGATGCCGCGCCGCGAAAATGTCCGGCGCTTTTCTGCATGCCCAGCTTCAGGCTGCTGTTGGAGAATTTTAAGCTCCTCCAGTATTTCTTCGGCGCGTTGATAACGTTCCTCGGCGTCTTTAGCCATAGCGCGATTGATCACTTGCTCCAATGCAATGGGAGTTTCATGGCGCCATTCCGTCACCGGCTTCGGATCTTTCGTGAGAATTCCATAGATCACCGCCGGCTCCTTTTCCCCTTTGAAGGGCAATTGGCCGGTGAGCATTTCGTACATCACCACACCCAGCGACCAAATATCGGTGCGGTGGTCGGTATCTTCGCCGCGCGCTTGCTCGGGCGACATATAAGCCGCCGTGCCTTTCGTCGCGCCGTCTTTGGTGAGCCGCGTGTGGCCGGTTAATTTGGCCAAGCCGAAATCAACGATCTTCGCGACTCCCTCTTTGGTGATGATCACGTTCTCCGGCTTGAGATCGCGATGCACGATGCCGTGCGCGTGCGCCTTCGCCAAACCTTGCGTAATTTGCATGGCAATCTCGATCACACCGGTCACTGATAACTGATTACTGCTTACTTTCTGTCGAAGCGTTTCGCCTTCATAATAGGCCATCGCAATAAACATCCGCCCCTCATTCGTTTCATCGATTTCGTAAATCGTGCAGAGGTTGGGATGGTCCAGCGCCGAAGCGGCTTTGGCTTCGTGAATAAAACGTTTCTTCTCTTCTTCGTTTTCGGAAAGATGCGGCGGGAGAAACTTGAGCGCGACGCAGCGGTCAAGCTTGAGGTCTTGCGCTTTGTAAACGACGCCCATGCCGCCCTGGCCCAAATGCTCCAAAATTTTATAATGAGAAATCGCTTCGCCGAGCATAACACCTTCTCAAGTTAACTAAACGAACACACGCCGTTGCCGTGCTATCAACTTTTTTATTCCGCCAAGCGGGAGGCCGGGCCGTGGGATTTGGTGAGCCGGTTTGGCCGATCATTGAGGTCATGAGTGCGCCGTGCAATTAAAGATGAAACGATTTTGGGGGAAACGCAAGCATCATTTGAGAAGAGATGAAATGCCTCAGTCACATGTGTTAGCCGACCGGCTTGCAAGGCAATACGGCGCCGCGCTTTCTTTTTTTGGCTTGTCGCTGCTCGTTCTTGAGAGTCATCTCTGCTTGTTTACCGAGGGGGCTAGTGCACCGAGGTGACCTAAGCCGAGCCGGAACCAAAAAGAGTAGGCCACAGAATCACACGGAAGAGCACAGAATTCTTCCTTAACAAAAAATGCCTTCTTTCCGTGAGTTTCTGTGTAATTCTGTGGCTAAATTTTTTGCTATTTTTGCACTGAATTTTCTCTTTAGATACTAAAGCGCTGCGCAGATTTCAAAAAGCAAAAGCCTGCTTCCGGGCATGAAGCAAACCGAGCGCAGACCTCTTGTATAATCAGGTTTGTGTCAAGTGCCAAGCAGGTTTCGGAATGATATGTTCAAGCGGAAGCGCTCATGCTTTTAGCTTCAAGTCACCTTGCTCGAAGAGGCCACCTCGGTAAACAAGCGAAGAACGCACCTTGGTGCAGCAGCGACAGAACATAAAAAGAACAACCTAGGCTCGGCGAGAAAGCTCCGGGCCATTCAGAAGTGGCCGTGCGATATTCTCCAGCGATGACTGGGCATTGCCGAGCGCCGCAGTGTGGCCTTGATTTTGGACACGGCGGAATATATCTTCGCAAAAAACGCGAGGGGATAGAATCAGAATTTCTGAAACGCAATACGCAACTGGCGCGTGAAATCACTTTAAAGCTTACCACGGGGCTGCCTGCACGCCTTCGCACTGGCACTGCGCGGCAACATTTCCGCGGAGTCTTTATGCCAACTTCGGAAAGATTGCACTTTGCTTCGACGCTTCTCGCAACGCTCGGCTGCGGGTTGGAGTTTTTTTGCTTTTTCGGTATTTGTGATGAAGACACTCTCTCGTCTGCCCTCGGCTGAGGGCATTGCCGCCATGCAATCCATCAATTTCGCAGTACAATTTCACCCCATGTGCCAGCCTCCCCTACTGACATAAGGCTGTCAGTGGCGCTTATTATTTTGCTGGAGGCGCTGTGCCACTCGTTGCACGCGAAGCAAGCTTGTGCTCTGCAATGAAAGGCTCCAGATGATCTCGAAAAAGGCCGTGCAGTTTCTAAAGCTTGGGGAAAAAACAGGCGTCGAAGAAGTAAAGATAACACATTTAAGGTAACGGCTAACGCTATGAAAAGAGACGATCGAAAAACAATTCGCGGCAAGGGATGGAAGCGCACGACAAGTATTGCGTTGGACAAGTACACGGCGATTTCTTCGGCTATACTTGAAGTATTAACCACCGAGCCGATGAGCTTTTCCGACGTGGTGCGTGGAGTGAAGCGGCGCGTAAAATCTTTTTCAGGTTCGATTGCGTGGTACACAATTACTTGTTTACGCGAACTGGAAAGCCAGAAGAAGATCATCCGCCACAAAACCAAACCGGTCGGTTACACCAAGAAGAACTCGTGAGCACTTCTTACAAACCTGAAGCCTACACCACCGTCTCGCCCTACCTCATTGTCAATGGCGCGCGCGGCACCATCGATTTTCTCAAGCGCGTCTTTGGTGCGGTTGAACTGCGCCGCTTTCCAGATGCCGCCGGAAAAATCATGCACGCCGAGGTTCGTATCGACGATACCGTCGTAATGATCGCCGATGGCGCCGAAGGCTGGCCGCCGGCTCCCTCGCACGTACATGTTTATGTCGCGGACGTTGACGCGACATACCAACGCGCGCTGGAGGGAGGCGCCGCCTCCGTGCAAGCACCGGTCAAGAAAGAAGACGAAGACCAGCGCGGCGGAGTGAAAGACGCGGGCGGCACGACGTGGTGGATTGCGACCAAAGTTGAGTGAGGAGACTTTTCCGACATGAATTCACTACTCTGTCTTTCTAGCGCTCTGCTTCTTTGCACACTCGCCGTGTCTTGGCAGCAGCCAACGTCGCGACCGCTGCGGCTTGGGATTGCCGGACTGAGCCATACTCACGTGCATTGGATTCTCAACCGGCCGGCGCGAGGCGATATTCAAATTGCCGGCATTTATGAACCGAACCGCAAGCTCGTGGAACGTTACGCGGAACAGTACGGCCTCCGCGATAGCCTCTTCTTCACGGACTTCGATCAGATGTTGGATGCCATCAAACCGGAAGCCATCGCGGCATTTGGCGCCACTTACGATCATTTGAGAGTAGTGGAGGCTTGCGCGCCGCGCGGCATTCACGTCATGGTGGAGAAGCCGCTTGCCGTCAATCTGAAGCATGCTTTGACCATCGAAGCGCTCGCAAAGAAGCATGCCATTCATGTCCTGACGAATTACGAGACAACATGGTACGCAACCACTCAGGCGGTATACGATTCCGTTCATGACCGGCAGGCAATCGGACCGATTCGCAAAATAGTTGTTCACGATGGCCATCAAGGCCCAAAAGAAATCGGGGTGAATGAGGAGTTTTTGGTGTGGCTGACCGATCCCGTTCGGAATGGCGGTGGTGCGCTTATGGATTTCGGGTGTTATGGCGCCAATCTCGCAACTTGGCTTATGGGAGGCCTCGCGCCGATGACGGTGACGGCCATCACGCAGCAGATTAAGCCGGAGATTTATCCAGCCGTGGATGATGAAGCGACGATCATCCTCACATATCCCAATGCCCAAGCCATTATTCAGGCGTCGTGGAACTGGCCGTTCAATCGCAAGGATATGCAAGTGTACGGACGAACCGGTTACTTGTATGCGCTGGATGGGCAGAACCTGCGCGTCCGCAAAGAGCATGCAGCGCGGGAACAGGCGCTAGTGCTCGAAGGGAAAAGCGCGCCCATGGACGATCCCTTTGCGTACTTCGCCGCGGTCATTCGCGGTGAAGTAAGAATTTCTGAAACGGATTTATCTTCGTTAGGCAACAATCTGATCGTGATGAGGATTCTGGAAGCGGCAAAACAGTCCGCGGCCAGCGGCGAGACCGTAAAACTGGCGGCTCCATCATTGCGCTAAAATGAAACCGCGCTCTTGCGCCAGGATGAGCACCAAGCAGTAAAGGCCGCAAAGATTGGGCAGTTCCACGCGGATGAATCAGAAAATAAAAATCCGTGAGAGGTCGTGCCATCCATATTCAAACGCTTTTGTTTGAATTTCGCGAAGCTACTTTTGCCTGGTAAGCGCACGACCAAATCATACGTTCTATTTTGTCGAACAAGATTTTATTATCAACAACCGGAGCATTGCCATGAACGAAACATTGGGTGCATTATTCCTGAAAGAATTGGAAGCCGAAGCAGCCGCCACGCGCAAATGTCTGGAACGGATTCCGGAGAGTTTGTTTGGCTGGAAACCGCATGAGAAATCGATGAACCTGGGTTATCTCGCGCTGATTGTTGCCGAAATTCCCCGATGGATAACCTACATTGTGGAGAAGGGTGAGATTGATTTTGAAACCTTTGGGCATCTGCAACCCCAAACCACAGCCGAATTGGTCAGCCATTTTGATGATAATCTCAACGGCGCAAAACACGCATTGAGCAAAGTTTCCAACGAAGCCCTGGGAAAGACGTTTTTTCTGAAGAATAAGCGACAAGTCCTGCTTAGCTCCTCTGCGAAAGAGAATGTGAGCTCTTCCATAAACCACCTCGTTCATCATCGCGGGCAATTGACCGTCTACATGCGCCTCAACGATATTCCAGTGCCGTCAATTTATGGTCCTTCAGCGGACGAGAAAATCTTTTAAATCGACCGGAAAGTAATCGAGCAGCTTGAAAGCCGAAGCTTCGCGGCTGCACGCGCGAGGCGCGCCACAGCCACAATGATTCCACCGGGCATGACTTGGCAAGACCTTTGTGGCTCTGTGTGTCCGCATGTGCTTTGCCTGTTCTTTTGATTGCAGCGATTGGAGAGGGAGGCTTGGCACACGCGAAATTAGCAGCATCAACGAAGTCAGAACTTCCGCGGCTC
>JABWAN010000272.1 GCA_013361015.1 Candidatus Zhuqueibacterota bacterium
CAAATGCGAAACAAGGTCACCAAATCCAAACGCGAGAAGTTTTCGGTCTCCACCGGAAAGCACGTCGAACGTTGCAGCGCGAGCTCGCGCGAGGGCAGCAAGCCGCGCGCGACGCATTGCTGAAAACTCTCCGTGCCGGGCGTCGCGTAGAACACGCTCGGGCCGATGAGCACCGGGCGTTCCATGAGATGAATGATGGAAGCGATCATTTCTGTGAGCGTCGCATCGGGCAAGCCGAGTATGAGGTAGTTGACCATTTCGAGATTCAGCTCGGCGCCTGTTTGCACGATGTGATCGAAGTGACTTGTGGAGCCGGGACGTTTGGTCGCGCGTTGCTGTTGTTTGTCGCTGGTGACAAGCGCAAGATTCAACGCGCGAAAGCCGCTGCGTTTCATTTCATGCAAAAGCGGCTCGCTGAGGTTCGCCGCGGAGATGCCGTTCATCGCGAGCAGCTCGATTTGCCCTTCGCCGAACTCTTCGCGAATGGCGGCCAGAATGCGCGCTGCGCGTTTTTGGTCGAAACTGAAATTGTCGTCTTCGATATCGAAAATTTCCGTGCCGAAACGAGTGCGGCAAAGCTTCATCTCGTCGATGATGCTGTTGAGCGGGCGCACGCGAAATTGCCGGCCCGCGGTAAGAAAGATCGAACAGAACGTGCAGTGATAGGGGCAACCGCGGCTCGTGATAAGCATCGTCAATCGCTTTCCACCCAGAGTATAGCGGCTCGGATCGATGAGCTCGCGCGCAGGATAGGGCAAGCTTTCGAGGTCTGCAATGAGATCGCCGTGAGAAGGCACGTGCAGCTTGCCGTCCGTTTTATAGCCGAGCCCGGTTATTCCCTGCACTGCGCCGTATCGCCCTTCATGCAACGCACTCACCAATTCCGGCAAAGTGCGCTCGCCCTCTCCCAACAAAATGAAATCCACGTTCGGATCGTTGAGCACTTGTTCGGGGCACGCATTGACGTGCGCGCCGCCGAGAATGACCGGCCGCGCTGCCTCCAACTCTTTCGCAAGCGCGGCCACGCGCAGGGCTTCGCGATAGAACGGCGTGAACAAGGCCGAGATGCCGATGACGTCCGCGCGCGAGTTTCTGATGCGTTCGCGAATATCTTCCCAAGACAAGCCATAATGGCGAAAGTGGCCGTACAGCTTATACGGACTCAAATTCTCCGTGCGATAGTAAGGCTTGAGATAATGAAACTCCGCGGGCAGCGCGAGGACACGTTTCTGGGAGGTGGCTTGACAATCGAGAATTTCAACCTCGAAGCCGGCGGCTTGCAAAGAAGCGGCGAGATAGAGCAGGCCCACCGGCAGTGTGCGCATGGTGGTTTGATAAAAGTCTTCGACCGGAGGTTGAATGAGCAGAATTTTCATTGGGAATTGAAATAGTGGGTGCGACTATTGCGAATAATTTGAAAATTGTCATTTGCGGGCAAACATGCAAATATATTTCTACGCGTTGCTTCGCCGCATATCATACGTGGCCGCGATTTTCAAAGTGATCACACATTCCCGGGCCGCGTGGCATTTCCTGTTTGCATGTTCCTCCAAAAAATGCTACCATTGCGCCGTTTGAAATTTGCCTTTCATCGCACTGATCACCAACCTACGGAGGGTTGCATGCGTTGTCATTATCGTGTTGTTGCTCTGCTCGCAATATTCGCACTCTTCAGCCTCTCGTGCAGCTCCGGGCCCTCGGAATCCGAAGCGCTGAATCTCATTCTCAAAGACAAAATTTTGCAGGACGTGAAAGTCCTTGCTGCGGATGACATGGAGGGCCGCGCGCCCGGCACGCCGGGAGAAGACAAAGCCGCGAACTACATTGCGGAAAGATTCAAAACGAACGGGCTCGCGCCGGTGAATGGCTCGTACTTTCAGGCCGCGAAATTGGTGGGCGGCAAAAAAGTCGCCGGCAAATCTTCACTCACCATTCGTAAAGGCAATGACGAGCTTAAATACGTTTCCGATTCCACGCTCACATATTGGTCAACCTCGCAGAAAGAAGTCGTGGACCTCAATAATGCCGCGCTCGTGTTCGTGGGTTACGGCGTGGAAGCACCGGAGCATAATTGGGACGATTTCAAAGGCGCAGACTTGAAAGGCAAAGTGTTGCTCTTCCTCAATAACGATCCGCCGGTTACCGAAGACGGCGTCGCGCTGTTCAAAGGAGAAGCACGCACCTATTACGGCCGTTGGACATACAAATTCGAGCAAGCCATGAAACACGGTGCTGCCGGCGCCTTCATGATTCACACCACGCCTTCGGCGAGTTATCCCTTCAGCGTCGTCGGTCACAACGGCGCGGAAGAAAGTTTCGCGCTCGATTTGCCGGGCAGCGGCTATCAAGTCGATCTGCTCGGTTGGATCGATGAAGCCACTTCCGAACGTATCGCTGCGGCGATAGGCACGAATCTCAATGGCTTGTTCGAAATGGCCATGAGCCGCGAGTTCAAGCCCGTGGAGACCGGTTACCATGTAACTGCGCACATCGAATCTGTGATTCGTCGCATCGAAACGAAAAACGTGATTGGCATGCTTGAAGGCAGCGATCCCAAACTCAAACAGCAAGTCATCGTCTTTTCGTCGCATTACGATCACCTCGGCAAAAACGACGATCTGCCCGGTGCGGACAAAGTCTATAACGGCGCGTGGGACAATGCGCTCGGCACTGCGAGCATTATCAACTTGAGTGAAGCTTTTGCCAGGCTCGGCGCGCGCCCGAAACGCTCGCTGCTCTTTCTCGCCTGCGCCGCGGAAGAGAGCGGCTTGCTCGGCAGCAAATGGTTCGTGGACAATCCGCCCTTTGAGCGCAAGCGCATGGTTGCGAACATCAACATCGACATGCCGCAAATTTTCGGCGTGACCGCGGACATTGCAGCGATCGGCCTGGAGACCAATACGCTCGGCGAAGTGCTCAAAGAAGTCGCGGAACAATATCGGGTCACGTTGCCGAACGGCGAAACCAAAACTCTCGAAGTCGTGGGCGATCCCAATCCCAATGCCGGGAGTTTTTATCGCTCCGATCAAGTGAACTTTGCGAAAGCCGGCATTCCCGCGCTCTATCTCGATCCGGGCACCAAATATGTAAACCCGCCGAAAGTCGATACGCGCGCGTATCATGAGCAGCACTATCACCAACTGAATGATGAAGTGAATGAAGTATGGGATCTCTCCGGCTGCGAACGTGACATGCGCGTCGTTTTTCAAACCGCTCTCAAAGTCGCCAATGCGCCCGAAATGCCGCGCTGGGCGGCAGGCAACGAGTTCGAAGAAGAATGGAAAGCCTTGCACGCCGGAACGAATGAGTGAAGGCAAAACAACTATCGGCAAATCCATTGCGATAACCGCTTCCAATCCGACAGAATGATTCGCCGGCAGAGCAGTTTTCACCAATTATCCTGTGGGGGAATCATTCTGTCGGCAATCACCGTGCTGATGCCATTCGCCCTCAAGCCCGCCAGCGATCATTCCCTGCTCATTTCGTTTGGCAATGAGATTTCGCCGGCGCACCACCGTCAAGTGTATGCACTCACACAGAGGCTGCTCACCCATCCTGCGAGCTTCATTTGCAATTTGCACCCGGCATACTGTTCGCTCCTCATCGCTTTCGATCCACTGCTCTCCTCTTTGCAAGAGGTCGAGGCATACATTAGAAAAGTGTCGGACGAACTCGCAGAGGCAGTTTTGCCAGCGCCGCGGCGGGTGGAGATTCCGGTTTGTTATGAGGAAGAATTTGGCATTGATTTGCAAGACGTGGCTGCACATCATCACCTCACGCGTGAGGAGGTGATCAGGTTGCATGCGAGCGGAGAATATCGCGTTTATTTCCTCGGCTTCACGCCCGGCTTTGCCTATCTCGGCGGGCTTTCGCCGCGACTTTATACGCCGCGTTTGCTTGCGCCGCGCACGCAAGTGCCGGCGGGCAGCGTCGCTATCGGCGGACAACAAACCGGCATTTATCCCATGAGCACGCCCGGCGGCTGGAGGATCATTGGCAGAACGCCACTCAAATTGTTCGCGTCTGAAAAAGAATCCCCGGCATTGCTCGCGTTGGGAGATGAAGTGCGTTTTGCTCCAATCTCGCCGCGAGAATTCGAAGAGCTTTCTGTTTGAAATTGGATTCGCCTTTCCCCTATGCCGTTTCTCCAAATTCTTTCGCCCGGATTTTTGACGACGATTCAAGATGCGGGCCGCTTTGGTTTCGCACATCTCGGAGTCTCGCCCGCGGGGGCAGCGGATATGCTAGCGTTTCGCGTGGGGAATATGTTGGTGAGCAATGCCGAGAATTCTTCCGCGCTGGAAATGACCCTGGTCGGCGGAACGTTTGTGTTTGCATGCAGCAGCTTCATTGCTCTCACCGGCGCGGATTGTGATGCCACGCTTGATGAGCAAGAAGTCCCGTCTTGGAGAGCCTTGCCGGTGCGGTCGGGCCAAACGCTGCAATGCCGCGCCACGAAAAACGGCGCGCGCACTTATCTTTGCATTCATGGCGGGATCGAAGTCACACCCATCATGAGCAGTGCCGCGACACATTTGCAAACCGGGATTGGCGGCTTGCAAGGCCGCGCCCTCAAAAAAGGCGATGCACTCGCCATTGCACCGTTGCCGGCGAACTCGCCATTGCTGCCACGCCGTGCGCGTGCGGAAGTGCACGGATATCTGCATGAAAAGAATCTTCTGCGTGTCACTCTCGGCCCGCAAGCAGATTTTTTTTCGAAGGAAACACTACGAAAATTTTATTCGACCCCGTATCTCGTCACTGAGTCTTCGAATCGCGCCGGCTTGCGGTTGAAAGGCGAGCCGCTAGCGCGTAGCCATAACGGAGAAATGATCACGGAAGGCGTTTCGCTCGGCGCGGTGCAAGTGACGCACGAGGGCCAGCCCATCATCTTGTTTGTCGAGCACCCCACAACCGGCGGCTATCCAAAGATTGCCAATGTCATCTCCGCAGATTTACCGCGCGTCGGACAGTTGCGCCCGCGCGACGAAGTGCGTTTTCAACTCGTCGAGTTTGAAGCAGCGCGCGATTTGTATCTTCAGCAGCAGGAACTTTTGACGCAGAACAATTACTGCCAAAATTATCGTGCGGATTAGTATCTAAAGAGAAAATTCAGTGCAAAAAATAGCAAAAAATTTAGCCACAGAATTACACAGAAACTCACGGGAAGAACTCATTTTTTGTGAGGGAAGAATTCTGTGCGCTTCCGTGTGATTCTGTGGCCTACTCTTTTTGGTTCCGGCTCGTCCGGCACATACTTCTTATCGCATGACTGCTTCGCTCACAACCAAATGGCATCATAGCATCACGCGCGAGCAATGGCACGCGCTCTTCGCGGCGCAGCTCGGGTGGATGCTCGATGCGATGGACGTGATGCTCTACGCCTTCGCATTAAGCACCATTCGCACGGAGTTTCAACTGAGCGGCGCAACTGCCGGCGTGCTGGCCTCCGTCACCTTGCTCGCTTCGGCATTCGGCGGAATTTTTTTTGGCTGGCTCGCCGATCGCATCGGTCGCGCGCGTGCGCTGGTCTATACGATTTTGATTTACTCATTCTTCACGGCGATGACTGCAACGGCCGCGAACTTTGCGGAGCTATTGTTGTGGCGCATGCTCGTGGGCCTCGGCCTCGGCGGCGAATGGTCTGCCGGCTCCGTGCTCGTGGCGGAAACGTGGCCCGCGGAGCATCGCGGCAAAGCCATCGGAATTATGCAATCCGGTTGGGCCCTCGGATATATTCTGGCCGCGGTGCTTTCGGCTACGATTCTCCCGACACATGGTTGGCGTTTGCTGTTCGTGATCGGCATCCTGCCGGCCTTCCTCACGTTTTGGATTCGCAAGCGCGTGGCCGAGCCTGCGCTTTGGCGCGAACAAAGGATGAAATCCTCCACGCCAACATTTAATTCTTTTCGCACGATTTTGCGACCGCCTCATCTGCTAACCACGTTGCGTGCAAGCTTGGTTACCACGAGCGTGCTCTTTGCGTATTGGGGCTTGTTCACATGGCTGCCCACTTTTCTCGCCACGCCCGTTGTCGCTGGCGGCGCGGGCTTGTCGATCGTCAAAAGCTCGGTGTGGATCATCCCCATGCAAGCCGGCGCGTTTCTCGGATACATGCTGTTCGGGTTTCTTTCCGATCGCTTCGGCCGCAAGCCGAGCTTCCTCGTTTTTTTGATTGCGGCAGCCGTGCTCGTGCCGATTTACGGTGCATTCGCGCGCAGCGCAACCTTGCTGTTGCTGCTCGGCCCGCTCTTGGGATTCTTTGGGCATGGCTACTTCAGCGTTTTCGGCGCGCTGCTCGCCGAATTATTTCCAACCTCGATTCGCGGCGTCGCGCAAGGTTTTACTTACAACGTCGGCCGCGCCTTTAGCGCGCTCGCACCCTTTACCATCGGCGCATTGGCAGACGCTTGGGGCATTGGCAGTGCATTGGTGTTGACTTCGGCTTTTTTTCTCCTCGGCGCAGGCTTGATGAAGCTGCTGCCGGAAACGAAAGGCAGCGCGCTTTATGATGATGAGTTGCGTTGATTTGAGCGGAAGAATCTGGCCTCGTTCTGAACCCTCGATTCGGAGGATGATAGCAGGGAGCACGCTGCTTTAGTGGCTCGAGTTTTATGAACTCATACAGGTCGAAGACGAGCAGCACTAAGGCGTTGTGCAGGTTCAGGAGCATCGCTTTTGCGGGAAGCTGGCGCGCAGAAAATAGAGCGCGGCCTAGTCTCCGGTTGTGCGAAGATGAAGTGTTGAATCAGAAACTCTCTGGCAGAAGGGAGCGCGAATGAATCATGAGTCTCACATCGATCTCAACGCCGACGTTGGCGAGCGGCCGCCTGCGTTGCGCGAAGGCACGGAAGAAAAACTGCTGAGCCTGGTCACAAGCGCGAACATAGCCTGCGGCGGCCATGCCGGCGATGCCGAGACCATGGCTGTCGTGCTCGCAATGTGCAAACGATACGGAGTTGCGGCCGGCGCGCATCCGGGTTTTCCCGATCGCGCGAACTTTGGGCGCATTGAAATGCCGATGACGGCCTCGGAACTGGCCGGGTGTGTTTTCGAACAAGTACGCACGCTCGCGCGCATCGCACAACAGCAGCACGGCGAGCTGCAACACGTCAAGCCGCACGGTGCCCTGTACAATGTTGCAGTGCACAACAAGCGC
>JABWAN010000273.1 GCA_013361015.1 Candidatus Zhuqueibacterota bacterium
CCCCTTCTCTTCCCAAGAGAAGGGCGCCGGGGGGGATGAGTTCGAATTTCACCTCACCAACACCATCTTCCTCGTTTGCACAAAATCATTCGCACGCAGCTTGTACCAATAAATGCCGCTCGCCACTTGCCGCCCGCCCGCGTCTTTGCCATCCCACAAAACGCTGTGCCTTCCGCTTTCAAAACGGCTATTCACAACTTCGCGCACAAGCTGGCCGCTTAAATTATAAATCCGCAAACTCACCTCGCCGGCTTCCGGCAGCGCAAAACGAATCGTCGTCGTCGGATTAAACGGATTCGGATAATTCTGCGACAACTCATAACTCGATACTCCATCCTCGATCTTCGATTCTCCATCCTCAACAAAAGCCTTCGGCACCGGCAGCGTGCCCGTGGCCTCGTGCGGCCAGAAAATCACGTCGCGATCGACCGTAATCTTCTTCGCCATCAACAAGCCGCGCACGCTGGAATTTTTGCCCACGTAAATCTCCGCATTGGGCGCGAGGAACGTGCCGAACACGTAGCCTTCTTTATCAATCAACACCTGCGTGCTTTGCAGCGTGGTGAATTGAATCGAAGAGCTGTTGATCTCCCCGCCGGGGGTGATGCTGATCGTCACCTCTTTGCCGAATTTCAAACTGCTCGTCACTTTCACGTGTATGCCGCCGTTGCTCACTTCGAAATTGAGATACGAAGCGGATTGCGTTTCCAATTTCACGAAGCGGTACACGCCGCTGCGCAAATTCAGCTTGGCGCCGTTGCCCACAATGACGTTGCCATACGAGCCGGGGCTGAGCGTGCGGCTGCCGTTTTTGGGCACGGTGATGTTCGAACCGCCCGCAGTGAAGCTATAAGACGTGACCGGAATATTCGCCACGTCCGCGTTCGGATCGGTGTCGCCCGTGATCGTTGCGCCGCTTGCCACGCTAATGGCGCCGCCCGAAATCGCGTTGCCCGCAATCGTGTTCTCTTTGTTGATGGTGATCTTGCCCACCGCGCTGAGATTGCCCGTAACGTGGTGGGATCGCCCTTCTTAAAAGTGATCGTCGCGTTGGAGTGCATATCGCCGCGCGAAGCGGAATGCTTGCTGCGATCAATCGTAATCGCCCCGTTCGCCACCCTCACACGCGCACAAATTGGGGAAATTTCACTTGACTAAGGCGCGGCAATCAATAAATTCTGGCGGCTTTAGGAAAGTGCCGCTAGCGATTCATTTCTCGCAGATTCCAACGGAGTGACTCATGAAAAGATTATTGAATATTCCCCCCTGGAGGGGGGCAGAGGGGTGTCATAGGCGTATAAAGCAATCGCAAATCAAAGCACATCACCCGAGTGCCCCTCGAGGGGGGAAGGGTCTTCACACGATCATTCTGTACGCCATGGCCTTCGCGCTACTCATGAGCGCTTCCGTCGCTTCCGCACAATTTTATTTCGGACGCAACAAAGTCCACTACGACAAGTTCGAATGGCAAATTCTCAAGACCGTGCATTTCGACATTTACTTCTACCCCGAAATGCGCGAGTTGGCGGAGGTCGGCGCGACCTATGCGGAAACCGCGTACAGTCGCCTCGAGAATCTCACCAACCACAACATCACGCACCGCATTCCGCTCATCTTCTATTCGAATCATTTTCATTTTCAGCAAACCAACACCGTGCCCTATTTGATTCCCGAGGGCGTGGGCGGCTTCTTTGAATTTCTCAAAGGCCGCGTGGTGATTCCTTCGAACGGCAGTCTGGCGCAGTTCGAGCACGTCATTAATCACGAGCTGGTGCATGTCTTCACGCACAGCAAATCGAACCGCGTGCTGCGCGATCACAAAAAAACGCAGTACTCCGGCTTGCCGCTGTGGTTCACGGAGGGCCTCGCGGAGTATTGGTCCGAAGGCTGGGATTCCGAGGCGGAAATGTTCCTGCGCGATGCGGTGCTCTCCGGCTATCTCGTGCCGCTCAATGAAATGTACCGCATCTACGGCAGTTTTTTGATGTATAAAGAGGGCCAGGCGATCTGCAAATTCATCGCGGAAAATTACGGCGAGGAAAAACTGCTGCAGCTCGTGGAAAACGTGTGGAAGGCCGACAACTTTTCCGAAGTGATGGAGTTGACGCTCGGCGTGAATTATCGCAAATTTGACGAGCAGTGGCTCTATCATCTCAAGAAGGAAAAATATCCGTTGATGGAGGGCAACGACGCGCCCGGCATGATCACCAAACATCTCACCGATCGCGGCATCAACACCAAGCCGACGTTTGCGGCTTATAACAACGAGCGCGAAGTCATCTTCTTTTCGAACCGCGTGGGCTATTCCAATCTCTATCGCATACCCTATGGCGCCGAGCGCGCGGAGAAGCACCATCTCGAAACGCTCGTGAAAGGCGAGCGCAGCTCGGAATTCGAAGCTTTCAATTTGCTCAAAAGCAAGCTGGATGCGGACAAGAGCGGGCGCTTGGCGTTCGTTTCCAAAAGCAACGGTCGCGACGCGCTGTATGTGTACTCATTGGAAGAGAAAAGAGTCTTGAGCCGTCATCAGTTTAAAGAGTTGGTCTCGTTGCATTCGCCCAGTTGGTCGCCGGACGGCAAGCGTGTGGTTTTTTCGGGCAACAGTTTCGCAGGTAAACACGATCTCTACATTTTTGATTTTCGGACGAATGAGCTGCGCATGCTCACCAATGATTTTTACGATGATCGCGATCCGGCGTGGTCGCCGGACGGGAAGGTGATTGCGTTTTCTTCCGATCGCACGGACCTCGGCAGCCAGGGCGCGCACAATATTTTTTATTATCATTTGGAGTCGGGCAACATTGAATATGCCACCTATGGCGACCACCACGATTACACGCCCGCGTGGTCGCCCGAGGGCAGATTTTTGGCGATGACATCCGATCGCGACGGCGCTTTCAACATTTGGATCATGCAGGCGAATTACGGCGAGGTGCAAGTCGTTTCGAATGCTCCGATTCAAAGCATGACGAATGGAGAGGTGAAGGCGCCGGCTTATCCGCGCGCGATCAACGGCGATGCCGACCTGCGGAAAGTGACGAGCTTCACGACCGGTGCGTATGATCCCGAATGGACGGACAAAGGCAGCTTGCTGTTTACGGGTTTTGAAAACTTCAGCTTTCAATTGCGCGAGTTGGAAAAAGTGCCGCAGTTGTTTGAAAGCTCGGTCGCGGCCGCGGTCGATACGATGCAAATGCGGCGCGCACCGTGGACGGTTCCGAAACTGGAGGGCCGTCTCGCGCCGAGCCAGGCGAGCTATCGCCGCAAATTCAATCTCGATATTGCGCAGAGCGCGATCACGCAAGATCCGGTGTTCGGCACTTCCGGCGGCGCGCAATTGGCGATGTCGGACATGCTCGGCAATCAACAATACCATTTTCTGATTTACAACAATGCGCAATCGCGCGACGAGTTCTTGCGCAGCTTTAATGTCGCAGTGAGCCGCGTCGATCTCTCGCGCCGCACGAATCACGCGTATGGATTGTATCATTTCGCCGGGCGCTATTATAATCGCGCCGAAGGTTTTTTTTACGAGCGGCGCTACGGCGGCTTTGGCGCGATCAGCTATCCGCTCAGCGTGTTCCAGCGCGTGGAAGCGAGCATCAATATTCGGCAGTCAGATAAAGACCGCGAGTTGCGTTTCAATACCCTGCGCGCGCTGCTGGTTTCTAATTTCGTTTCGTACATCAAAGACAACTCGCTGTGGGGGCCCTCCGGCCCGCTCGACGGCGAGCGTTTCAACTTTACCGTCGGCAACACGATCGACGTCAACAAATCGAACGTGAATTTCTACACGGTGATTGCGGATTATCGCCGCTACTTCCGCACGAGTCTGCGCACGGCCTACGCGTTCCGCACCACCGTGCAATACAACCACGGCAAGGAAGCGTTTCCGTTTTTCATGGGCGGAAGCTGGGATTTGCGCTTGTATCCGCGCTGGCAAATTTGGGGGCAGAAAACTTTTCTGGTGAGCAACGAGTTCCGCTTTCCGTTCATCGATCAATTCGCGGTGGCGTTTCCGTTCGGCGGCTTAGGCTTTAGCGCGATTCGCGGCGCGTTGTTTTTCGACATGGGCAATGCGTGGGATAATCGTTTGGAGGACATGCTGGGCAGCGTCGGCTTCGGCGCGCGCTTGCACCTCGGCGGTTTCCTCGTGCTGCGCTATGATTTCGGCCGCAGGCTGCACTGGTCAAATATCGACGACGGCCTTTCCTTCAAACACTTCGATCTCGAACGCGGGCTGCACCATCAGTTTTTCTTTGGATGGGATTTTTAAATATTTTGGGATAAATATGACGATAGCTCAACCAACGGTTCGGTATGCTGCTCATGGTGCTCAAGAACTGGAAAAAATTCTGGCGGTTCTCAAACAACATGGTGCAAGACGCGTGATTCTCTACGGCTCATTTGCGCGAGGCGATTTTCGTGAGAATTCGGATTTTGATCTGTGCGTCGACGGTTTATCCAACAAGGATTTTTTTGTAGCCGTAACTGATTGCTTAATGGTTGCGAAACGTCCGGTGAGTATAACCGATCTCAAAAACGTGCATAGCTATCTTCGGGACCGTATCTTAAACGAAGGCAAAGTCCTTTTTGATTAATTTAGAAAAATTAGAGGAAGTGGTTTCACCGGTCAATGATACTCATCAACGTTTTGCGGCACTCTTCCATGAAATCAACCATAAAGCATAACGGCAATTATCGTGTACCAACGGTCCTCGGAGTTTTTGTTATAAGCTGCATCGCTTTCTCCGCCTGCAACCGCTTCGTCGCACCTTTGCCCGACGCGCAAAACGCAAATGGCAACTGGCTCGTGGCTGGCGCAAACCCGGCTCGCACCTCATATCTGGAACTCGCGCCGGCAATGCCATTGGCGGAAATATCTCGTTTCAAGCTCTCGGCTGCGCCCGCGCAAAATCTTTTCATACACAACGGCATTTTGTTCGCGCCGACTTTGGACGGCAAGCTCTTCACCGTCGATCTCGAAAAGAAACGCATCCTCAGCAAAAAGAAAATGCCCGGCGGCCATGCCGGCACTTTGGCGTTGCAGCACGACGCCATGATACTCGCGATGCGCTACGGCAAAGAGACACTGTTTCATTACAATCTGACGCAAAGAGAAAGACTGTGGGAGATCGATGCCGGCGACATCGCCAGCGAACCTTTGCTTGCGGATAGCTGTGTTTACGTCTCCGCAATCTACGAGCACGTTGATGCGTATCATTTGAGTGATGGCTCACGCCGCTGGCAGTTTCGCACCACCGGGCAGTTGCACGCCTCGCCCGCGCTTGCCGAAGGGACTCTCATAGCCGTCACGGATCGCGGCAAGATCTATGCACTCAATGCGAATGAGGGCAAGCTCCTCTGGGAAGCCGATCTGGGTCAGCCGATATTAGGCACGCCGGCGATTGCGCATGGCCAGGTTTATGTTGGCACGACCGGCGATCTCATCGTCGCCTTTGCGCTCCAAACCGGCGCGGAAAACTGGCGCTGCAAAACCGAAGGCCGTATTTTCCATGCGCCGGCAGTGAACGACAGCCTCGTGATATTTGGAGCGAGCGACGGTTTCGTGCGCGCGTTGCATCGCCGCAACGGCGCGCTCGCGTGGACCTTTCGTGCGACGAGTGGAATCGGCACGGCACCGCTCATTGCCGGCGACAAAGTCTTCTTCGGTTCACTGGATAAAAACATCTACTGTGTGGATAGCAGCGCGGGCGCAATGCTCTGGCAGTGGAATTTAGAAGGCCGTGTGCGCACGAATCCGCTCGTGTGGAAAGACCGGTTGATCGTGGCCAGCGAAGACCGCTATCTTTATATGTTCGGGCCGCAAGAGCAAGCAGGAACGAATTGAGTTATGTACGGCCCAATCTCTTTTCGACATGGCTTCGTGCTTGGCATGATCTTCCGGTTCAGCCTCTGCTTTTTTTCGCCGTCGGTTTTGTTTGCACAGATTCCTTCCCCCGATACTTCCCTGGCATTTCTCACGATCCTTTCCATGCCGGAAGGATTGCCGGTATTTATCGACGGCAAAAAGGCCGGCACGACGCCATTTCAAAAATTTCCGGTTCAGCCCGGCGCTCATGACGTCGTGGTGCGCAGTGCGCATGCGACAAGCTGGCTGGATGAAGATTGGCAGAAGCAAACCATGCCACGCGCCGGAGATACGCTCATGCTTGTGGCGCAAATTCGCAAAGGCTATCTCCTCAATTCCGCGCCCTATGGCGCGCAGGTTTGGCGTGAGGGCGAACTGCTCGGCACAACGCCTTATGTTCTGCGCCTTCCGGACAATGAAACTGCGCACATTGAGTTGCGGCTGCCAAGCTATCAAACCATTAAGCTCGAGGTCGGGGGGAAGAGTGATTTGCTTCTTCAGAAACGCAACTATGATCTCGTGCTGGAGCGGGATCTTAACTTTGCAGCCATACAACAGCAGGGAGCCGCGCGGCAACAGGCGTACGCAGGAAAGTATCGCAAATTGACGTATCTGTCTGCCGCGCTCAGCGTGGCGGCAGGAGTCGGATCGGTGTTGCTCAAGCGCGAAGCCGATGACGCCTACGAGCAGTATCTTACCACCGGCAACCCCACGCGGCGCGATCACTATTTCAACCGCGCCGAAAAGTACGATCGCTACTATGGCGCGGCAATCGCTGTGTTTGAAGTGAGTTTTGCGGTTTCGTTTTATAGCTTTCTCAAATCAATCAAAGATTGAAAGCGCTTTTCTTTGTGCCACCCGGCGATATAAAATCCCAAAGCGGATACCAAAATTTGAAATTGCCCTTCCGATAAGAGGCATGGAGTCTACCCGCATAAAACCTGGCGGAGAATGTTGCCTCGCCACAATCATCATGCGCTCAAAGAGTTTTGGAATAGGTCTTTTGCCTGACGGCATTGCAAATGCCCTGCGCTGCGGCGGTAGCGCCAAAACACGCCTTGACTTTTCTGCCCCACATGGTTATCATTCCAAAAACAAACAATCGCTCGTCTTGCCGTCGTTTGCATGAAGAATCTACTCAAGAAAATTCTCCTCTCCGTTCCTTTCATCACTTTTCTCGGGCTTACACTGCTCGACATGATTTGGCTGATCGTGGGACGCACGCCGGAGCTTATCCGGCTCATTCGTGACGGCGTGTTGCTTGCGGCATTGATCATGCTCGTGCC
>JABWAN010000274.1 GCA_013361015.1 Candidatus Zhuqueibacterota bacterium
CGGCAAACACGGTGTCGAAATCAAGCGAGCTGAAATTGGCGAAGATGGAAAACACGCCGAGCAGAAATCCGAAATCGCCGATGCGGTTGACGATGAAGGCCTTGCTGCCGGCTTGTGCGCACGTCATGCCCGTGCTCTCGTCGAACATGCGGTCATAATAAAAGCCGATGAGCAGATACGAGCAGAGGCCGACGCCTTCCCAGCCCACGAACATGAGCAAGAAGTTGTTGCCCATCACGAGCAGCAACATCGCAAAGGTGAAAAGATTCAGAAACGCGAAGAAGCGTGCAAAGCCGCGCTCGCCGTGCATGTAGCCGATGGAATAGACATGAATCAAAAATCCTACGCCGGTGACGACAAGCACCATCAACATCGAGAGCGCATCGAGGCGAAAGCTGATGTCGAGCGCGAAGTTGCCGGTGGCCATCCAGCGATAGAGCGTTTGAATGAAGACGCGCGAGTCAGGCGCGAGTTTGAGCAATTCGAAGAACGCGAGGCCGCCCGTGATGAAACTCGCGAGCACGGTGCCTGCGCCGATGGCGCCGATGGTTTTCTCGCTGAATTTACGGCTGAAGAGTCCGTTGAGGACGAAGCCGAGCAGAGGGAAGAAGGGAATGAGCCAGAGATAGTTTTGCATGCGACGTATCTTTCAAAAAGAAAAAAATTCTACTAAACTTTGAAAGTTTAGTAGAGTTGGGGCTTCACCATTTCATCAAATTCAACTCATCGACAAACACGGTTTCGCGCACGCGAAAGATGGCAACAATCAACGCCAGACCGATGCCCACCTCCGCGGCGGCCACCACCATCACAAAGAAGACGAAGATTTGCCCCTCGATATTGTTTAACTGTGCTGCAAATGCGACGAAGGTTAGGTTTACGGCATTGAGCATGAGTTCGATGCTCATGAAGATCACGATGGCATTGCGACGCAAGAGCACGCCCGCGACACCGATGGCGAACATGATCGCGCTGAGAATGAGGTAGTGAGAGAGAGGCATGAATGTTCCTGTGTGTTAATCGAGGATGGAAGCGAGAGAATGGATGATTGAGAATAGACGATCGAGGGTCGCGCAATTATAAATGCCAGGCGCGTTTTGTCGCGTTGTTTCGATTTACGATCCTCGCTTCTCAAACCTCCATCTGCTATTCTCTATCTTCGATCTACAATCTACGCTCCACGTTCTTCTATTCCAATTTCCGCTTTGCCAAGATGATCGCGCCGATCATGCCCACGAGCAACAATATCGAAGCAACTTCGAAGGGAAAGAGGTAAGTCGTGAACAGGCTTTTGCCGATGACGGAGGTGCTGCCAACGAGTGAATTTGCGTGCGGCACATTGCCGTTCGCGCCGGTCTTCCCGGTTGCGGCAATAATCAATGCGCCGATTTCAACCATGAATGCGAGCACCAACACCACTCCGAGCGTGCGGCGGGTCATTTTTCCGCGTTCGCGCGCGGGATCGCGCTTGAGATTGAGCAACATGATGACGAAGAGGAAGAGCACCATGATAGCGCCCGCGTATACAATGATGTGCACGGCCGCAACGAAGGGCGCATTGAGCAGCACGAAAAAGCCGGCAAACGCGAACAACGTGACGATGAGAAAGATGGCGCTATAGACCGCGTTGCGGTGCAGCACCATTGCCACGCCGGCAGTCACGGCGATCAAAGCGAAAAGGTAGAATAGGATTTCTTGCACGATGATTTAGCTCTTATTGTGAGACCAAGCCGCGGACTTGCAAGCGGCGGCGCCAATGCAGCAGAATCCTGTGTTGGTTTTGAAATGCTCGACGGAGCGGGAGCAAGGTGAGATTACGCGCCGATATGTTTCGAGTGCGCCGGCAAGAGGCCGTGAAGGATTTGAAAACGAAAGGCTCGAAGACTATCCAAAGATATGCAAATCGACACATTGAGCGGCTCGAACTCCCACAACCAACCTGCTGAGGAACGATCAAATCCTCTTCTTACGAACGTGAAGCTAGAGGCGTTAAAGGATTATTAAAGCGCGTGCAATATACGATCTTTGCCTAAAAAGTCAAGGGAGATTTTCCTGCCCAAATCAATCGCAAGGCTGAAATATACGTGATCTGCAGATTACTGCTGCACCCGCGCGCAGCAGCGGGACCTTCCGCAATTGCTCCAAGATGCGAGTACCTGCTCATTGTAAACTCTGCGCTTCCAAAGCGTCGAGCGCCGGTATTCCATGGAGAAGGTCTTTTAATGAGCGGCAACTTGGTTTTTATTTTAGGCAATTACAAAAGCGGGAGCACTTGGCTATTAAAAATCTTGAGCCTTCATCCTGAGATTCGCAGTCTCAGCGAGACGCACATCTTCCATCATGTTGCCGCGGCGCAAAATTTCGAAGACTGCACTCACAAGCTCTTCCACGAAGTGCCGTGGAGCAATGGCGGTACGCGGCAGTTGCTCGCGTATCGGCTCTTGCGTCTATCGCGCCCGTTGGTCCAGCGCTGGCGCCCGGATTTTGCCCTGCCCTCTCGAGACCGCCCGGCCGGCCTTCCGGATTTGAGTTGGTTCGAGCAGCGCGCACTGCAACGCAACCTGAAGCTGATGGGCACGAAGGAAGAGTATTGCCGCTACTTTTTTCAATTCCTCGCCGAACGCTTGCAGCCGCGCAAGTATTTGCTCGAAAAATCGACGGATGCCACGCGTTATGCGCCATTCATTCATTCCGTCTTTCCGCAGGCGAAACTCCTCGTCATTTATCGCGACGGCCGCGATGTGGTCACTTCGAGCCGGTTCTTTACCGAAAATCATCTCAAGCGCAATTCTTGGTCGTTGCCCAGCAGCATCATGAAATGGCGTTCGGAGATCGAAGCGCAATTGCAGTACGGCGAGTCGCACGGCCTCTTCACCTGCGCATATGAAGACCTGCTCGCCAACAGCGCGGTCGTCGTGCAGCGCTTGTTTAATTTTTTAGCATTGCCCCAAGACGATCACCTCCTCACTAATATCCTGCAACGTACTTCGTTCAAATCCATGACGGGCCGCAACGCCGGCGAAGAAGCGCGCGATCGTTTCATTCGCAAAGGCGTGTCCGGCGATTGGCAAAATCATTTTACCGCCGAAGACAAGAACACATTCAAAGAGCTTGCCGGGGATTTGCTCATCAAACTCGGCTATGAAAAGGATAACAATTGGTAAGGAGTGCCGATGAAACGCACAGTCTATCACCTCAGTATTCTCTGTCTCTGTTTGATACTGACGCGCGCCGCCGCGCAATCTGAGAACTCCTTCTCTCTTTCCCCCTTGAAGGAAGCGTCATCCGCAACTTTATCGTCGAAAGAGAATATCAATTCAACTGCAGCGCACGTCCCGTTAGCAGCACGCAAGGTTGGAATTACGAGCGTGCGGCCCCATGTCGATGCGTTACGCCAACAACTCGGCCTTTCTTCCGATTTGGAATTGCAATGGCTGCCGAGTCGCACGGGGTCCGACACTTTGCGCGTTACGGATCGTTTCAATCGCTCTGCCATTGGCCCGGATTGGGCTTTGGACTCGCGCTATTGGGCGATCAAAGACGGAGAGCTGGTGCTGACCAAAGATGCGAATTATGAGTGGCGCTATCTTGCGGTGTTTTTGCCGGTGTTTAATAACAGCGAACGAGAGATTTACTCGGTGACGTACACGTGGGGCAAAAAAGCCGACGCGGTGGGCATTGGTGAAGGCGCACATGCATTGATGATCGATCCCCCTTCCGCGCAAGGCAGCGGTTATTGGCTGTGGCGCCGCACCAATCAAAACTCGGTGTGGCTGTATGCGATCAAAGACGGTGCGTGGGAATACACGCCGGGCGAGAGCAAAGAATTTCATCGCGCTGATTCGCACACGCCCATTCCGCAAGCGGGCGACGTTATTACCACGGTCATTCGCAACGAGCCGCACGCCGTATTCTTCGACTACTACATCAACGATCATTGGGATGCCACGGTTTACGACGGCTCCAAAGAATTCGCGCAAGACAACGAATGGTACACCGGCGTATTTATTCACGGCCAGGATTTGAACAATCAAGTCGATGATTTCACCGTGACGTGGTTTGGCGGAGATACTGTTCCGCCTGCCGCCGTGACGGATTTGCGCGCTATCGATAGCACTGCCACGAGCGTGACGCTCGCGTGGACGGCGCCGGGCGATAACTTTTGGGATGGCCAAGCCGATCATTTCGAAATTCGTTACGATACGGCGCCGTTTGACGAAGACAATTTTGACTCCGCCGAGCTTGCGGCAAATCTTCCGGAGCCTGCGCCGAGCGGCGAATTGCACCAATTCACCATCACCGGTTTGCAGAAGAACAAAACGTATTACTTTGCATTGCGCGCTTATGATGAAGCGAACAACAAGAGTGGTCTTTCGAACCTCGCCCAGGTCGCCACAAAGGAGATCAGCGTTGCGAGCGCATTGGAATTGGTGAGTGGTTGCGATCAAGCCGGCGTAGTGGGAACGCCGTTGCCGCTGCCTATTGTTGTCGTTGTGAAAGATCAAGAAGGCTCGCCTTTCGCGACTCAGCCCGTGAAGTTTGCCATCAAGACTGGAGAAGCGCGCTTCGCAAATGACGCGATCGAGCTGCATGTCAATTCGGATGAAAACGGCCAAGCCGCGGTTGAAGTAAAGCTGGGAACGACTCCGGGCGCAATTACAATTGAAATCAGCGCGCCGGGTTTGCAAAACTCACCGGTTTTGTGTAATGCTGAGGCCCACGCCGGTGCCGTGTCGGAATTGGTCCAAGTGAGCGGCGATCGGCAACTCCTTTCTGTGGGGAAAGAATCCGCGCCGCTTGTTGTGCGTGCGACAGATCAATATGGCAATTCCATTGTGCAAACGCCCATCGCTTTCGAGATTGCCAACGGCGGCGGACGTTTTGCGAATAATCAAACTTCCTACATTGGGCTTACTGAGTTGAACGGCACCGCGCGCGCAGAGATATTTGCCGGCGAAATTGCGGGCGACACGACTACTGTGACCGCAGGTTATGATTCCTCGCATGCAATACACTTTCTAATCTTCACGGCCGCCGCGGATTCGCTGCTCGCGGTGAGCGGAGATAATCAAACCGCGCCGGTGCGCACGCAACTCGCGGAGCCGCTCGTAGTGCGCGCGCTCGATGAATTGGGAGAGCACATCAGTAATATTCCCATTCTATTTAGTGTGAGTGCGGGCGAAGGTGTGTTGGAGAATGGTGAAACTTCTGCAGAGGTGATGACCGATAGCAGCGGCGCCGCGGCGATGACGTGGAAGCTAGGCCCGCATCCAGGTTTGAATCAATTGACCGCTGTGATCGAGGGCCTCCCAAGCGCGCAGATCGTTTTCAATGCCACGGGCGAAATCGTTTCCAATGTGAAGGAAGCGGCGGCGGCATTGCCAAAGGAATTTGCACTGTTGCCCAATTCACCGAATCCTTTCAATCCCGAAACGACGATTCATTTCGCTCTCCCCGAGGCCGCGGAAGTGACGCTCGTGCTGTTCGACGCGAACGGCCGCCGTGTACGCAATTTGATGAGTGCCACGCTCAACGCCGGCGCGCATCAAATTCGTTGGGACGGCCGCGCTGCCAACAGCCGTGGTCTGGACTCGGGGGTTTATTTCTGCCGCATGCGCGCGGTTGCGAAAGCCTCCGGCAAAAGTTTCGAAGCGACGCGCAAGCTTATGCTCGCAAAATAATCATAGTTGCTTCCTCCCTCCGAGGCCGGCAAGGATGTTTCTTGCCGGCCTTTTTGTTTGAACAAACATCTTGACACACCCTGCTCGCCACACTATATTTCGCACACAAAAATTCGACGTTGCACGGCTGGCAAGGAGGGTTTATGGAGCAAAAGCGTTTTCGCATCGCCACACTGTTTTTTGCGTTGGCGATGTTCATGCAGGCTGCCGCACAAGTCCCACGACCGCATCTCGACGCTTTACGCCAACAGCTGCGCCTCTCGGCAAATCTAGAATTAGAATGGCTGCCCAACGCAAACGGCCTTGATACGCTGCACGTCATTGATGATTTCAACCGCGCTAGCACCGGTCCGGATTGGCTGCTCGATGAGCGCTTTTGGGGGATTGAAAACTTCGAGTTGGTGCTCAATGATACTTCGCCCTCGGAGTGGCGCTATCTTGCTTTGTTCAAACCCATCTTCAACACGGTAAATCGAAAGATTCATTCCGTAAGTTATCGTTGGGGCGTGCAGGCCGACTCCGTGGGGATTGGGGAAGGCTCGTTTGCGCTCTTGATCAACAAGCGCTCTTATAAAGGTGATGCCTATTGGCTGTGGCGGCGCACGAATCAAACTTCCGTTTGGCTGTATGCCATCAAAAACGGCACATGGGAATATTATCCCGGACAGAGCAAAGAGTATGATCGCACCGATGCGAATCTGCCCATACCGAAAGCCGGCGACGTGATTACAGCAACGATGCGCAATGAAGTGCACTCCATGTTTTTCGATTACTATATCAACGATCATTTTGACGCGACGGTGCAAGACACCTCAAAGGAGTTTGCGCAGCAGGACACTTCATACTTCGGCCTGTTCATGCACGGGCAAAATCTAAATAATATGATTGATGATTTCACCGTGACGTGGCTGGTAGCGGACACGGTTCCGCCCGCGGGCGTGACGGACTTACGCGCGAGCGACAGCAGCACCTCGAGCATCACGCTCACATGGACTTCGCCGGGCGATAATTACTGGGATGGACAAGCCAAAGTTTTCGACCTTCGTTATGCCACGTTCCCGATTACTCCCACCAACTTTTCTTTGGCCACGCCCGCAACGAATCTGCCCGCTCCGGCGCCGAGCGGCGCGCAACAGCAATTCACCATCAACGCTCTGCAAAGCAACACCACATATTTCTTTGCGCTGCGCTTTTATGACGAAGCGAACCATGCGAGCAGCCTTTCGAACGTGGTGCAAAGCACGACAGCCGCGGCTCGCGTTGCGACCTCGTTGCAACTCCTCGGCGGATGCGATCAAATTGGAAGAGTCGGCGCGACGCTGCTGCAACCTCTCGTCGTCTTGGTGAAAGATCAATTCGACGCGCCCTTTGCGGGCTACGTCGTGAACTTCACGGTTAAAAGTGGAGAAGCTAGTTTTGCAGACGGCGGAACGGATTTCAGCATGAGCACGGACAGTAA
>JABWAN010000275.1 GCA_013361015.1 Candidatus Zhuqueibacterota bacterium
GCCGTTTAAATTTGAAACCGGCACGCTCAATCACGAAGGCATTGCGGGCGCCGCGGCGGCGATTAACTATCTTGCGGAAGTGGGCAGAACGTGCGGCGCAGACTTCGCGGACAAATGCAAAAATTTTTCCGGCAGAAGCTTGCATTTGAAAATGGCCATGGCCGCGATTCAAAATTACGAACGGCAATTTTCGGAAAAGCTGATTGCGGGCATACAAGCCCTCCCCGGCGCAAAAATTTTCGGCATTACCGAATCGTCGCGTTTGCTCCAACGTACGCCCACGGTTTCGTTCCGCATGCAACAGCATCCTCCCAGCGCAATTGCCGAACGCTTGGGCCGCGAAAATATTTACGTGTGGGACGGCAACTTCTATGCGCTCGAAGTCACGAAGCGTTTGGGCGTGGAAGAACAAGGCGGCATCGTGCGCATTGGCTTGGTGCACTATAACACGGAAGCAGAAATCGCACGCTGTTTACGCGTGTTGCAAGAACTCTGATATTTATCGAGACTAGAATCTCCGCTTTTGAAGCCAGAATTGTTCTGTAAGTTGTGGCTCGCTCACGTCGCAAGGGTCATTTCATGCGAATCGATCTGCACGTCCATATCAAACGTCACCAAAGCCTGGCAGAACTGCGGCGCATTTTGCGCAAACGCAACCTCGGCGGCATCGCGGTGACAAACTTCCACAATGTCTCGTTTGCGTACTTCATTCGCGAACGCTTGCCGGAGTTTCTTATCATCATCGGACAAGAGATCGAGTCCTCCGCTGGGCACATTCTCGCGCTTGGCATTCACGCGCTTATTCCCGATCGCCTCGCGCCGCAGGAAACCATTCATCGCATTCATGCGCAAGGCGGTTTCGCGGTCTTGCCGCATCCCTATCTGCTGCGCAATTCGATTTTCTATCATGCCCACTCACCGCGCCTCGCGTTCGATGCCATTGAAGTTTTCAACTGGCGCTGCGGCCCATGGCTGTGGCCCAATTCCGTTGCGGCTCTTGCGTTTCGCCACGTGCAGCTTCCGAAAATTGCGACCACGGACTCGAAGGAGGCGCACACCATTGGCCGCAGTTGCATCGAGCTGGCGGCGCAAAGCGAAGCGGAGGTTTTCGCTGCGGTGCGCGCCGGCAATTTCATTCGGCACGAAGAAACCATTTACCCTTCGTGGACATGCGCCAAAGATTATTTTTCCAAACTCTTTCTGCCGCACCGCTCGCTCGTTTGCTTTCATTGCCACGACCCCCTGCATTTCCGGCCCTATCCACGTAAGCGCGCGTGCATGCAGTGCGGCTACCTAGAAACCATGTTCGTGACGTGCGCGCACGGCCACTACATTTGTTCATGCTGCCGCACGCAAAACGCTTTCAAAGAAGAAGCCTTCATGCGGTTTCGTTTGAAACGCGGAGTGGAAGTCTAATCCTCTTTTTTGCTGAGGCAAAGCAAGGCGCGCAACAGACATGTTGCGGTGCGGTTTCTATATTTGACAAACATAGAAAGGTGCAAACGTACCCAAATGAGGCCTACTGTCATTTCAAGCCCCGGGCACGAGACGGGAAATCTTTCCCGCAAATTCCGCGGCACAAAACTGCTGGAACGCTTTGCGTGCATGACCGCGGCGGTTTTACTTGTCGTCTATCCCCGAAGTCTCCCACCCATTTCCCAGAAAGATAACTCCATGCCTTCCGATTCCACGCGTTGGGGCGCATTGCAGATCATCGATGCGCATGCGCACATCGGCAGCTTTCGCGGCTATGATTTGCGCACGGAAAATT
Organism: Candidatus Zhuqueibacterota bacterium; assembly: GCA_013361015.1. Taxonomy (GTDB): domain Bacteria; phylum Zhuqueibacterota; class Zhuqueibacteria; order Zhuqueibacterales; family Zhuqueibacteraceae; genus JABWAN01. Next base: position 1,772 of record JABWAN010000275.1, read on the forward strand.
TGATCGCGAACCTCAATCGTTTCGGCATTCGTCTCGCGCTCATCTCCAACATCGACGGCGCGCACCTGCCGGACAAGACGCTCGATTTGGATGAGATCACCGCGAATAACATTACGCTCCAAACCGTGCGCAAATATCCCGAGCAGTTGCGCGGCTTGGCGTGGTCGCGGCCTACCGATCCCAAAGGCTCGCCTGCGAACTTGGAACCGTATCTGCGTGACCATGGCTTCGTGGGTGTGAAGCTGCACCCGGACATGAATCAATTTCCCGCGGACAGTGCGTGCGTCGATGGCTATCTTGCACTCTGTGCGAAGTATAAAGTGCCCGCGGTATTTCATAGCGATGCCACGGGCAGCAATTCCGGGCCGGAGAAAATTTATGCTGCGGCCAAGCGCCATCCCACCGTGCCCATCGTGCTCTATCACATGGGCTTTCTCGGCCCGCACAATGATGCCATTGCGACCGTAATTGAATCTCTGCAGAAGAAAGATGCGGAGCTTTACCTCGAAACCTCGCAAGCCGATCCCGAGGCCGTTCTGCAAGCGATCAAAGCCGTCGGTGCGGACCGCGTGCTCTTCGGTTCGGATGCGACATACTACGGCCAGCAGCACTACGAACAATACCTCGACATGATCGACAAGCTGCAGACAAACTTGCGCTATGAAGATTTCGCAAAAGTAGTGCGTGAGAATGCGAAGCGGCTGTTCAAGTTGTGAGCTTGTGGACGGCGAGCTCCTCGACTAGGGGGACGTGCGCATTCGGCGTAGGAAATTTTTTTCTGTGTGCGCAGTCCTCAAAGCTTTCAGAAGCTTTTTTTTGCTCTGTCGCTGCGCGTTGTTGAGTATCGTCTCCGCTTGTTTACCGAGGGGGCTAGTTCACCGAGGTGACGTGAGCCGGACGAGCCGGAACCAAAAAGATCAGGCCACGGAATCACACGGAAGAGCACAGAATTTATTCGCTGGCAAAAATGAGTTGCTTTCTGTGAGTTTCCGTGTAATTCTGTGGCTAATTTTTTGGCTTTTTTTGCACCGAATTTATCTTTTAGATATTGCAACGCTGCGCAGACTTCAAAAAGCAAAAGCGTGCGTTCGCATGACAAGTGCGCGTTCATTCTCTCGGCTCCAAGCCACCTCGCTCGAAGAGACCACCTAGGTAAACAAGCGCAGAACGCACCTCGGTGAAGCAGCGACAGAGCATAAAAGACAAAGCCCAGCATTTTGCGAGCAAGCTCGGAGGCGTTTAGAAGTGCCCTTGCTAAGTTCTCCGCCAGTGACTGCGCATCACAATCGACCAAGATTTGACCTTGACTTTTGCCGCTCGCCCGTTTATTTTGACCGGTGTTCAATGATGGAGATGGGAACGTGGCAATGGTTCTGTTCAACCTGCGCAATTTATTTCGGCAGACCTCGCTCTTGCTGCGGCGCTATTTCGTCCGCAGCGGGACGCAGACTTCTCTCCCCACCACGCACGGCATTTCACTGAATGCCATTCTACAACACCTCCCGCGTTTTCGTCGCATTCAACGTACCGATTTGTGCTTTGCCGACCGGGTTGTGGTCTACACGCAAAACTCGCGTTATGATTTGATCGTGGTCGGCGATGGCGAGTATATGGTGACCGGCGGCTGGTTCGATCGCGAAAGTCTTTCGCCGCATCGCGTGCGCATTAACGGGTGCACGTGGGGCGGCAGCATGATTTGGAAAGAGACCGTGGCCGCGCCCGGCATGTGCATTGAGTTCGACAATCGCGTCATCACCTCGCCCGTTCGTCGCGTGCTCATCTGTCGTCCCAATTCGCCCTCGACACTCGGCTCGCAACGCATGGCTTAAAATTTCAGGAGGGGGTTTTATGCTTTCGAAAGTTTTCAGCGCCGCGGTTTTGGGCATCGACGCCTACGTTGTCACCGTGGAGACGCATTTGGAAGGCCAACTGCCGGCGATTGCAACCGTGGGCCTGCCCGATGGCGCTGTGAAAGAATCCAAGGAACGCATCAACGCGGCGATAAAAAACTCCGGACTCATTTTCCCGCAGAAACGCGTTACTATTAATCTCGCCCCGGCTGATGTGAAGAAAGAAGGCTCGGGGTTTGACTTGCCCATGGCCGTGGGCATTCTCGCTGCGGCCGATACGATCCTGCCCACTCACCTCGAAGATTATCTCATTCTCGGCGAGCTATCATTGGACGGTTCGTTGCAGCCCATTCGCGGCGCGTTGCCGATTGCCATCGCCACGCGCAAACACAACAAGCGTGGACTCATTCTTCCCGCCCAAAACGCCAAGGAAGCCGCGCTGGTGGAGGGCTTGGACGTGCGCGCGGCAAGCTCGCTGAAAGAGACCGTGGATTTTCTCAATGACAAGGCCGCGCTGCCGCAACATCATCTCGACCGCTCTGAACTTTTCGCGACGTTTCGGAAGTATAGCATCGATATGAGTGACGTGCGCGGGCAAGAGCACGTGAAACGCGCGATGGAAGTGGCGGCTGCGGGCGGCCACAATCTCGTGATGCTCGGTCCGCCCGGCTCCGGCAAAACCATGCTTGCTAAACGCTTCGCCACGATCTTGCCCGATCTCACGCTTGATGAGGCATTGGAGACGACGAAGATTCATTCGGTCGCTGGCGTGCTGCCGAAAGACATGGCGCTCGTTGCGACGCGACCGTTTCGCGCGCCGCATCACACGGCAAGTTACGCGGGACTGATTGGCGGCGGCCATATTCCCAAGCCCGGCGAAGTGAGCCTCGCGCACAATGGCGTACTTTTTTTAGATGAGTTGCCGGAGTTTGATCGTACCGTATTGGAGGTGTTGCGGCAGCCGGTGGAAGACGGCAAAGTGACGATCTCGCGTGCGATGCTCTCGCTTACGTATCCGTCGGAGTTCATGTTGATCGCAGCGATGAATCCGTGTCCGTGCGGTTATGCGACGGATCCGGGCAATCACTGCTCGTGCACGCCATTGCAGGTGCAAAAGTATTTGGCGCGAGTTTCGGGGCCGTTGCTGGATCGTATCGATATTCACGTGGAAGTGCCGGCCGTGAAATTCGCGGAGTTGGCCGGCGGTCCGACCGGCGAAACTTCGGAGAGCGTGCGGCAACGGGTGGGCGAGGCGCGCCAACGCCAGCTCGAAAGATTCAAAGGCCGTGCGCATCTCTACTGCAATGCGCGCATGGAGTCGCGCGACATTCGCAAATTCTGCCGCGTGGATGAAAAAGGCGAGGCGCTTTTGAAGATGGCAATCACCAAGCTCGGTCTTTCTGCGCGCGCGTTCGACCGCATTCTCAAAGTCGCCCGCACCATCGCCGATCTCGAAAGCAGCGAAGTTATCCGGCCGGAGTTCGTGAGCGAGGCGATTCAATATCGCTCGCTGGATCGGCAGCTTGGAGGCTTGGCCTAGCTAAAAAATAAACCACGGATTGCACGGATTTACACGGAACTGAAGTTATGGGATCAGAATTGCTCTATGAGGACTTGACCTATGCAATCATCGGGGCCGCGATGGAAGTCCATCGAGTTCTTGGGTCTGGGTTTTTAGAATATGTTTACAAAGAGGCTCTTTGCTATGAACTGACGCTTCGAAGGATTGCATTCGAGCGGCAAAAAGAGTTGGATATTTTTTACAGGGACTATCTCATTCCTAAAAAGTATCGGCCTGATTTGTTTGTAGACGGCAAAGTGATCGTGGACGACAAAGCGACTTCTGGCCTGAACGAAATCGACGAAGCACAGCTTTTGAATTATCTCAAAGCAACCAAAGTACGAGTCGGCCTGCTCTTAAATTTTGGCAAGGAGTCGCTTGAATATCGCCGTAGGATTCTTTAAAATCCGTTGAATACATGCTTCTATATTCAAAGCAGCTTAAAAAATCCGTGGCAATCCGTGAAATCCGTGGTTCCGGCTTTGAAGGAACTTGTTATGTCTGAAAACGCCAATTACTATATTCTGCTTTTCCTCTTCACGCTGCTCTTCATTTTGCAAGTGTGGGCCATCGTCCGCATTCGGCAAATGGTGCGGCGGGTGCTGGACATTTATGATCGCATGCAAACTCTGCGAGGCGAGCCGAGAGAGCTTCCGAAAGCCGCACTGGAACTCTACAATAAATCCCAGCGCACCTGCCAGGTTTGCCGCCATCGCCAAACTTTTCTCGATCCTTCCGGCAAGCAAGTCTTTATCTACCGCTGTGGCCTCACGCAAGAGCGCATCGCGCTCGATTTCTTTTGCCAAAAGTTTGAATTTGACGCGCAGAGTGCGGATACGTGAAAGACATTTCCAGATCAAAGATGACACCGCTAAATAACATTGGCACTTGAGGAATCAAAAATGGCGCATCTTAAACGAAGCCCCTTTAAAATTGATCGAATTGAGAGCGATCCCAAAGCGTTTGGACTAAGAATAACAGAAATTTCTACCTGCCTCGAATCATTGTATAACGGACGAAACATTTTGATATCTGGGACGCGCGGCATTGGCAAATCATCTTTAGGCAGCCAGTTGCAGACTGTTTATCAAGGTGAAAAGGAGCTCCTTAAACGCTGCAGACTCGAGAGCAATCTTCCAAAGTTTCTTACTGTCTTTTACGCTTGCGACGATACAACAACCCTCGCTAGCCTGTCTCAAGATATTTTGTTTCAGATCGAACATAAGAGTTCGCTCTTACCAAAAACAAAATTCAAAAAGAAAAAAATAACTATCGAAATGAATCTTGGAGTTTTTAAGGCAGCATTGGAAAATGAAGCTGTGACCCGTTCTCCGTCTTCTATTGTGACAAAATTTGCAGCGGGCCTTGAAGTGTCGCTCAACTCATTGAAGGAGTTTTCAGAATATGAGGGAATCAACATTTTTGTAGATGAACTAGATCAACTCGCCCCAAAGATAAATTTCGGTCATTTTCTCAAAATGCTGCATGAAAATCTCAGCAGAGATAAGCTCGATGGCATCACCTTTATTCTCGCCGGACAAAAGGGAGTCTATACGCGCCTGCTCACTGAGGATGCTTCGGCTGAGCGAATTATTCGTCATATATCAATACCAACGCTTGATCCTAATGAAGCAAGATATGTTCTGGACTATGCGGCATCAAGTGCAAGCCCTAGATTCCAAATCCAAAACTCAGCGCTTCAAATGATTTTGTCTTTATCTGCAGGATATCCGTATGTTATACATCTATTGGGCGATGCAGCGTTTAACATGATGAAAAGCGAAAAGGTCATGACAACTGAGGATGTAATTCATGGGTTGGAGGTGATTTTGAAATCAGACAAAAAGGAAAAGTACTTAAATCGTCTGACAATGCTTACTGTAAATCAGAAGTTTGTCTTATTGACAATGGCTAAGTTCTCTTCATCAGATATA
>JABWAN010000276.1 GCA_013361015.1 Candidatus Zhuqueibacterota bacterium
AGCCTGAGAGCCAAATATCCCAATCCCCCAATACCCCTTTGACCACATCAGATTGGAAACGCATCGGCGCGATTTTTATTTTTTTCCTTTTCACCATTCTCTTTTGGGCGGGCTATGAGCAAAAAGGTGCGAGCCTCAATCTCTTTGCGAAGGAACTCGTGCGCACGGAAATTTTTGGATGGACGTTTCCTTCTAGCTGGCTGCAATCACTCACCGCGTTCTTCGTGATTCTGCTCGCGCCGTTTTTCTCATGGTTGTGGATTCGCATGGGTGAGCGCCAGCCTTCAAGCCCGGCGAAGTTCACGTTCGGATTGTTGTTTATCGGTATGGGTTACGTGTTAATGGTTCCCGCGGCGATGCTCACGGTCTCCGGCAAAATCAGCCCGCTGTGGTTGGTGGGTCTGTACTTTTTGGAAGTCGTGGGCGAAATGTGTTTAAGTCCGGTGGGCCTGAGCACGGTGACGAAGCTCGCGCCGGCAAAGGTGCTCGGCATCATGATGGGTGTGTGGTTTCTGGCCGCTGCGCTGGGCAACAAACTCGCGGGATATTTGGGCGGCTTCTTTGACGCGAGCAATCCCGAGGTGTTGATGAAGCTCTATGGCGGTATCGCGGTGGGCTTGCTCATTTCCGCGGCAGTGCTCGCACTATTGACGCCTTCGGTGCGGAGACTGATGGGGAGGGTGTTGTAGCGAAGCGCAAGGGGCAAAGGGCAAAGAACAACTTAGCGAACTTCTCCATGAAGAAACCTTCTCGACAATCATCTGCACCGACGGAAGCTTCTCGCATTTCTCTTTTTGACGAAGATCTTTTCGAACAGCTTGGTTCTTATAAAGGCTCTTCATTGTGGCTGGGGCGCTTTAGTGAAGAGACCATCTTGCGCGCGTTGGAGAAATCCGGCTTTCTGGCAGCGCTCGATTCGTTGGGACTTCACCGCCTTCTCGTGCAGATCGAGCCGCTTGACACGTTTTTGCAGTCGCTCAAAGTGTATCATACGCAACCGCGGCCGGAGCATTTGATGGCGGAGTTTCGCTTGCGCGAGACGACGCTGGCGCCGAGAAAACGTTGCGCCGATGCTTGGGGTGAGGTGATGCCGCGTGTGCTCGCGATTGAATGGCTGCTGCTGCAAAACCCTTATGCGACGTTTACGAACGAGCGCCCGATGCTGCCGGGCCAAACGCATCCGGGCTTGGGACAAGCCAAACGCATTCTGGAACTTCTTATTCATCTCGCCAAACATTTGGAATTGGAAGGCATCAGCAATTACCCCGAATACTTCCATAACGCATTTTTGTATCAGCACTTCTTTTACTTTTATGATCCCGAACGCGAGGGCATGCTGGAGGCGTTGTCGCGCGATTTGGCGGAGCTTTCTTTGGCGGAGCAGACGTGGGCCATCGAGCGTGGTCGTGTGCGTTATGCGACGGGCGAAGCGTTTGTGTGGGAATCCGATTTGCTGATTTTGCCGCTCTCGCAGCGTGTGCGCGATTATTTTGAGGGTGCGAGTTATCGTGCTGCGGTCGCAGCGGCGAAGGAGTCGCAGCGGTTTTGCTTTGTAGACGCGCCTCGTTAGGATTGTCATCCTGGAAGGAACTTCCCTGGCACTCGGTACACTTTTCAGAACGGAAATTCTCCCGAGCACGAGGAAAGGTTCTTACAGAATGACAAAGCTGAGGAGGACCGCTGAAGCTGCACAGCGACAGCGTGAAAGGCAATTTTGCAAAACAGCGCTGGGCGGCGGGAGGCCGCCGCTTTGAAGTCACCTCGCGCGAAGAGATAAAGGCGAGGTAAACAAGCAAAGATGAACCCGCGGTGAAGCAGCGACAGGACAAAAGCAAAACTCATTTTGAGAAGAGTGCCGAGCACTGGAAAAGATTCTTCCAGAATGACATGCACGAATATTGGCTTAACGTTGAAGTTTTAGAAGACTATTCCGACGAGGAGAGGAAGCATGGAATATCAATCGATCTATCAGCTCTTGAACGTGGTCACTGCGGCCAATGCGAACAAAACCGCGTATCAATACAAACGTGCAGGCCAGTGGCAGAACGTGACGTGGAGCGAGAATGCGGCGACGTGCAAGGCGATCTCGAAAAGCTTGCTGGCGCTCGGCGTGCAGAAAGGCGACCGCGTGGCGGTGCTCAGTCAAACACGTTTGGAGTGGGTGCAGTGCGATTTGGGCATTATCAACGCGGGCGGCGTGACGGTCGGGGTTTATCCTACGAATCTAGCCGCGGATTGCGCGTACGTCATTAATCATTGCGAGGCCGAGCTGGTCTTTGTTGAGAACAGCACGCAGCTTGCAAAACTGCTTTCAGTGCGCAAGGAAATTTCACGCGTTCGGCATTTGGTTGTTTTTGAGGGTGAAAGCGACGCGCAAAACGGCGTGCTGAGTTGGCAAGATTTTTTGCAGAAGGGTTCAGTGGTTTACGACGCAGCTTTCGAAGAGCGCGCGGCGGCAACAAAATGGGACGATCTCGCGATGTTGGTATATACTTCCGGCACCACGGGCATACCCAAAGGCGTGATGCTCACGCATGGCAATATGCTCTTCACGACGAAGTCGGTGACCGCTTCGTTGTATCTCGAACCGTATTTCGTGACGCTGCTCTTTCTGCCGATGGCGCACGTGTTCGCGCGGCTGCTCGTTTACTTTTCCATGAGCAACGGCATGACCGTCGCGTTTGCGGAAAGCATCGAGAAGGTGCCGGACAACCTGAAAGAGATTCGACCGCACTTTATCGCGAGCGTGCCGCGCATCTTCGAAAAGATTTATACGAAGGTCACTTCGAGCGTGCAGGACGCGGGCGGTGTGAAGGCGAAGTTGTTCAATTGGGCGCTGCATACCGGCTATCAAGTGAGCGCGCTGCAACAGAAGAAGCAGAGCATTCCGGCGGGATTGAAGCTGAAGCACGGCCTCGCGAACAAGCTGGTGTTGAGCAAAATTCAAGCGGCGTTTGGCGGGAGGTTGGTGTGGGCGGTTTCCGGCGCGGCCCCGCTGAACAAGAGCATTGCGGAGTTTTTTCACGCGTGCGGGATTTTGATTATCGAAGGTCTCGGCATGACGGAGAACACCTCGTTCACGAACGTGAATCGTTACGACAACAACAAGTTCGGCACCGTCGGGCCGTTGGGGCCGGGCATCGAAATGAAGCTCGGCGACGACGGCGAGATTTTTTATCGCGGCCCAAACGTGATGAAAGGCTATTTCAAGGAACCCGAAGCCACCGCGGAAACGATTGACAAAGACGGCTGGCAAGCCACCGGCGACATCGGCGAGGTGGATGCCGACGGCTTTCTGCGCATTACCGATCGCAAAAAAGATTTGATCATTACCGCGGGCGGCAAGAACATCGCGCCACAGCGCATTGAAAGAGTCTTGCGCACTTCGCGCTATATCAGTCAGGCCATGGCTTTCGGTGATCGCAAGAAATACGTCACTGCGCTCGTTACGTTGAATCCCGAACATGTTGGGCCGTGGGCCAAGGCGCATGGCATCGAGTTCAAAAACATGGAAGAGCTGGCGCGGCATCCCCAAGTGCTCGCTTTGATCAATGCCGAGATCGAAGAAAAAAACAAAGAACTCGCCTCGTTCGAATCCGTGAAGCAGATTCGCATCGTGCCGAAAGACTTCAGCATCGACGCCGGCGAGCTTACGCCTTCGCTGAAGATCAAACGCAAAGTGGTGACAGAGCGGTATCGCAATTTGCTGGAAGAGATGTATGCGAATGCGGATTGAGGGTATTTGCACTTCACTGTTTCATTGACCTCGTCCCTCTTTGTCATTCATTGGGAGGAATCTTTTTAGGCACTCGGCCGCATCTCCAGCACGTAAAAAGATTCTTCCAGAATGACATTTCAATGGGAGGCGATACAAATCAAAACTGAAGCAGGGTAACTCCACAAATTTTTTATGGGCGCCTGCCGGGCTGTGAACTTCGCCTTGAGCATCAAATGCAAAGTGAACTCCTTTCACTGCGATTATGTCCGCTGCGCAATTCTGTCAAAAGCCTGCGCGCTCGTGTGTAATCGTAACCAAAAGCAAAAGAAGCGCTCGCAGGCAGAGACGACGGCACCCTGTTGCCCCACAGTTTGGCCGTAGTTTTATTTACTCACACGGACACAAAAAGGCCGCGCAAGCCGCGCGGTCTAACCGTGGCTGAACAATTTCGGCGCAACTCATGTGATGACATTTTTTGACATCTTTTTACTCACGCATGACATCTCGCTTTGCGATGCTGCGTAGATTCTTGCCATGCATTCCTCCTCCACACCTGCACGACCTCGCACTTTAGGCGCGCGCCTTTGGTTTTTGGTGGGCCTGTTATTGTGCTTGCCTGTGATCAGCTACACTGCGCTTGAGCTTACGCGCCTCAATGAGCAAGAGACTCTCATCGAAGACCTCTATCGCGCGCAGTTGGGCGCCATCCTGTTTTCGGTCAATCAATACTGTTGGGATGTGGTCAGTGGGTGGGGAAATTCATTGCGTACGGAGCTGGCAGAGGCAACGCATTCCGAGGCAGAGCAAGTTCAAACGAGTTTGAGGAGGGTGCAACAGCGCCATGAGCCGATACAGATAGCATTCACATATACACAAAAACGAATCGTATTGGCGCTGGCCGATTCACTTGAGCCGCAACGGGAGCAGTTTGCCGCACGTATCGCGGAAACGCTCGCTCGGAACATGCGGGAAACCGGCAAAATGCGGGAGCATGCCAGTAAGGGATATGTTCGCCCTGTTGTGCTGGAACTAGCGCCGACCTCGCGCGGGGGTGACGCCCTCATTTTGGTGTTTGCCGGGGAGGAAGAGGATTTAGAAGGGCTGTTGATTTCCACCGCGAGTTTCGTCCGCCAAGTTCTTCGGCCAAAAATCTCCGAATTTGAAAGTAGAAATTTTTTGCTGGCAGTCAAACGCACAGACGACAAGTCGATTCTGCTTGCGACAAATGACGCGGGCAGTGCAGCTTTCGAGTACGAAGAGCCGCTCTGGATTCTTCCAAACATGACGCTTGCAATTAAGCTGCAGAACGCCAGCACGGCAGAGATTGCTGCGACACGCACGCGGCGCACCCTGTGGCTGATGTTGGGTGTAAACGTCATCATTCTCACGACAATCGCATTGATCTTGCGCACGCTCCTTCGCGAGGCCCAACTGGCGCGCCTGAAATCGAATTTCGTGGACAATGTTTCGCACGATCTCCGCACGCCACTGGGATTGATTCGCATGTTCGCCGAAACCTTGCAAATGGGACGCGTGCCTTCTGAAGAGAAAAAGCAGGAATACTACGGCGTGCTCGCGCGCGAAACCGAGCGCTTGACGCGCATGGTAAATAACCTTCTAGATTTCTCCCGCATCGAAGCCGGCAGAAAAGTCTACGAATCGAAAACCTTCAATCTCACCGAGGTGATTGTCGAAGTGTTGAACAGTTATCGTTTTCACCTTGAGCAGCGCGGCTTCACGCTAGTGGAGAAACTTTCGCCGGAAATGCCGTGCATCACTGCGGACGCGGAGGCCGTGAGCCAGGCTTTCGTCAATTTGTTGGATAACGCCGTCAAGTACAGCGATGAGCACAAGCACATTACGGTGGCATTGTATCGCGATGAAGACTGGGCCGTGCTGGAAGTCACGGATCGCGGCATTGGTATCGATGCCAAACACCGGCACAAGATTTTTGACAAGTTTTATCGTGTGGAAACCGTGGGCCGCGCCACGCGCGGCGCGGGTATCGGCTTGGCGCTGGTGCAACACGTGATGGCCGCGCACAATGGCAAAGTCGAGGTGCAGAGTGAGTTGGGGAAGGGGAGCAGTTTTTATTTGAAGTTCCCGATTTGACCTCACAATTGTCATTCTGTAAGAAATTTCCCTCGTGCTCGGAACTGTGCCGAGACCTAGGGAAGTTCCTTCCAGGATGACAACACGAATTGAAAGCAGTGGAGACAGGCGATGGCCAAAATTCTTATCATCGAAGACGAGCCGGAAATGGCGCGCGGATTGATGGATAATCTCGTGTTCGAAGGTTACGAGGTTAAGATCGAAACGAACGGCGAAGCGGGATTGCAATACGCTCTGGCAAATCCGATAGATTTGATTCTGCTCGATCTCATGTTGCCGAAGCTTTCAGGTTATGAAGTCTGCAAAGCGCTGCGCGCACAAAACAAACTGACGCCGATCATTATGCTCACCGCAAAAGGGCAAGAGATCGATAAAGTGCTCGGCCTTGAGCTCGGCGCGGATGATTATGTGACCAAGCCCTTTGGTTTGCGCGAGTTGCTGGCGCGTATTCACGCACAATTGCGGCGGCACAAACCCGACACTGCTCAAGATGCCGAAACTTGCGCCTTCGGTGACGTGATACTCGATTTCAAACACTATCACGCCACCAAAGCCGGTGAAGAAATCGAATTGACCGCCAAAGAGTTTGAGATTCTCCGTTTTTTGATCTCGCATCGCGGCGCCACGGTCAAGCGCACGGATTTGTTGGACAAAGTTTGGGGGTTGGAAGATTATCCTACCACACGCACGGTTGACAATCACATTCTTAAACTCCGCAAAAAGATTGAAAGCGACCCCGCAAATCCGGAGTTCATCATTACGGTGCATGGGATTGGATACAAGTTCTTGGGGTGAGGGGCTTCGCCCGTAGTATTTGTGCATGCTCCCGCCTGAGTGCCCCGCTGGAGTTTCATCCCACCTCTTTCCGTGACAATTTTTGACAATCTTTGAAACGGCTTTGACAACCGGAAAACTCTCCGGGCGTATTATTAGCCGTCGAATGAATGAAAGGAAGGGAGTGTTATGATTCACATTTTTCGCAATGTGCGCGTACCGGCACAAGTGTTGAGTTGCTTGCTCACGCTTGTTGTCGCCGCTAGCGCGCCGCCACTTAACGCACAAGAGTGGCGCGAGGCGTTATCGCTTAATGGTCTGTGGAAGTTCGAGATTGGCGATGATCCCAAGTATGCCGATCCGAATTTCGATGATTCCGGCTGGGAGAAAATCCGCGTGCCGCGTGAATGGGAGCGGCAAGGTTTTCCGGGTTATGACGGCTATGCGTGGTATCGCACGATCTTTCGCACACCGCCCGCGGCGCAAGAGTATCAACTGTATTTGT
>JABWAN010000277.1 GCA_013361015.1 Candidatus Zhuqueibacterota bacterium
AGCACAGTGCCTTGTGCGAGGGAGGTTCTTTCAGAATGACAGATGGAGAGTGCTATCGAATTAACTTTGCAGTGTTAGATGAAGCTAAGCCGGATTCAAATATGATTTCAATCTTGCGCTAATCACAGCACGGGCGCGGAAGACACGTGATTTCACGTTATTCTCCGTGCATCCCAACATGTCCGCGACTTCTTTATAGGAGTACTCTTCAAGGACGCCTAAAATAAACGCGGCGCGATTGACTTCCGGCACGGCTGCGAGCGCATTCTGCAACAAATCATCCATTTCCTCTTCAATAAGGATTTGCTCAACATTGGACGCAGCGTTGTCCGTGAATGGCGCGCGCGTTTCCGATTCGACGGGCTCCAGCGCTAGCATTTCCTTGCGGCGATGTTTGCGCGCATAATTGATGGCCTCGTTTTTCGCGATGCTAAACAGCCAGGTCGTGAAATATTTCGGCTCGCGCAACGTCCCGAGTTTGTGATAGAGCTTGACGAAGACTTCCTGCACCACGTCTTCCGCATCTTCGCGCCGGCCGATCATGCGCACAACGAAATTGTATACCGGCGTTTTATACAACTCAAACAGTTGCTGAAAGGCTGCCGGTTCTTGTGCGCGCGCTCGTTCGAAGAGCAGGGCATCGAGGGCGGTCGGTTTCAAGCAGAAATCTCGCCATTGGTCCAGCGTAACAGGTTCTTTTGCTTAGTAAGATGGATTTGGTGGAAAAAGGTTACAAGGATTTTGAAAAGAACTATTCTTCCACCCACCCGCTGATGGTGACGAAAATTTGTGCAATTGTCTGCGCGTGGCGATCATAGTCCACATACAGCAACAAGCGCCGAAAGACCAAGGGATGGTGCGAGGGCAATGGATAACCCTCCTCTTTGAATTGCGCGAAACGCACGAGACGATCATCGGCGGAGCTGGCGATCGGCCGTAGTGGGATCTTTTCGAACCAAGCGGAGGATAGTGTGACGGCCTTCATCTCCGCAACGGCCCACCGCGAAATGCGCAGCAACGAATCCGGCTTGACATGCGCAAGTACGTGCGGCTTGAGTTGTTGCCATGCGTTGGCAAAGGTATCAAGCTCAGCTTGGGTCATCGTGATCGAACGCTCGATAAAATTCCCCGGCGGCGTTTCTGTTTCCATAACAAACACGATGGGCGGCAGCGTGTCGGTAGTGTTCGCCATATTGTGGTGCCTCATAATTGCTGTGTGCTCGGGTTTACCTCGCAGTGCGCAGGAGAGCAGCAAAGCAAACCAGCAGTAGCGGTGAATGTATATGGTTCGAGGAGAAAAGGACATGGCTTGCTCGAAAGCTGGTGCGATAAATCGCGTTCAACCGAAGTGCACGTGGAGAGGCTCGATGGAGGCGGAACAAAGCATTTGAATTTCGTTGCGCACTCGATATCTTGGGCAACAAAGTAAATTTTCGGCAGAATCCCAAACTCTTTCTGAGAAGGAGCCTTCCATGCCTTTACCCCTAGCGTGTCTGATTTGTTCTTCTTTGCTCCTCTGCGCAACCTCCGCGCGCTGCCAGTCGCGTGGTGTTCTGCTCGAAGAACTCACTTGGTACGAAGCGGAAAAACTGCTCACGCCGGAAACCGTCGTCGTCATTCCCATCGGCGCAGCCGCAAAGGAGCACGGGCCGCATCTCAAGCTTAAGAACGATTTCATCCTTGCGGAGTATCTCAAAAAGCGTGTGTTGGAAAAGGCGAATGTCGTGATCGCGCCGACGGTGAATTATCACTTCTACCCCGCGTTCGTGGAATATCCCGGCTCCACTTCGCTACGACTCGAAACGGCGCGCGATGTGATCATCGACATCTGTCGCTGCCTCGCGCGTTTCGGCCCGCGAAGGTTTTATGCGCTCAATACCGGCGTCTCCACCGTGCGTGCGCTCAAGCCCGCAGTCGATTCACTCGCGGCGCAAGGCCTCATTCTGCACTTCACGGATTTGTTGAAAACGCTCGGGCCGATTGAAAAGGAAGTGAGTGAACAGCAAGGTGGCACGCATGCGGATGAAATCGAGACTTCGATGATTCTTTACATGGAGCCTACCGCGGTTGATATGAGCAAAGCTGTGCAGGATTACAATGCACGCGGCACAGGCGGTCTCACGCGCGACCCGAACGGCAAAGGCACATATTCGCCCACTGGTATTTGGGGCGATCCGACGCTGGCCACGCGCGCGAAAGGGGAGAAGGTGGTGGAGGAATTGGTGAAAGCCCTACTTGTGGAGATTGAAACTTTGAAGCGCACGCCGGTTCATTGAAATGGAAATTGCCGCCAACGGAGTTTATTCATGAGATGAAAGCCTCCGGCTGCTGTGATAAATGCCGTTTAGGAAAGTGATAAAGTTTTCGACCTCATGAACGAAGCGAGGATAGAGCGCAACACAAAGACTGACGAGCGGCTCGATGCGCTCCGGCACAAGTTCATAGCCATAGAAATTTCGCACGACGTGACGAAATCTGAGCAACGCTTCCAAGTCTCTCCGTGTTTCAGGTGTGATGATAGCCGGCCGAACTTCTTTAATCTCCAGCGCCATTTGATTGAGCAAGCGTTTGTGCCAATCCAAATCTTGCAGAGCAATGCCGTTGACTTCGGCGACGATGCGTTTAAAGATACGTTCGCAGCCAGTGTAGAGATTATGCAATCGCAAAGCCGTACTGTCCGTGATTTCCTCGCTTGCAAGCGGGCCTTTGCGCTTCGCTAGGCTTTCAACCACTTTTTCCAATCTTTGCAACTCATCCTTGATCTCCGCGACCAGCACCGGAATTTCAGATTCATTCTTCATACAACACCTCGCCACGCTTTTCAATCATCTCGCGAAAGAAATCATCCAACTCCTCCCACGGCTTCAAGTCAACGGGCCAATCCAAAGCCATCATGAGGTCCGCGGACGCACGCATGAATTTTTCGGGCGGAATACCGCTCGCGGCCAGGTCGATATCCGAACGTTGGTGAAATTTTTCCGGACGGCAAAGCGAGCCGAACAAAATAACGCGTTTCACGCCATAGCTTTTCAGAATGGCGACGGCTTTGGGCAATTCTGCCCGCGCACGCTCAGCTAGAGCGCGCGCGATGGCGCGTTGCTCTGCAAAGCGGCGTTGCCATGCCGCGGCGTAGTCGGTTTGCATTGTCTTGCTTGCCAAAGGAAGAAATCTCAATCATATCTTGTGTCATCAAAATACACAGGCGCACGTCTTTTGTCAATCTCGAACTTGCGCGGCAGAGCAGGTGAGCAAAGCATGCCCTAAAATCTCCTTGCAATTCTGCGCTTCGCTGAACAAATTGCGTTGTAATCGTAACCGTTCTTTGAGGGTCTATTCGCGTATCTCAATTTCAACCCAACGGGAGCACCGCATGAAGCGCATTTCGTTCTGTGTTCTGGCTGTGGTCGTTTTGAGTTCGAGGTCAGAGATCTCCTTCGCGCAAAAAATGCCAACCGGACGTTATCACCCCAATCGCGAGCGCAGCTATGATTTACTGCACTACATAGGCGAGCTCAAATTCGATTTCGAGCAGTGCAAAGTTTTCGGCAAATCCACCATCCGGCTTTCTCCTTTGCGTACGCTCAGCTCCTTCTCGCTCGACGCCATCTATTTGAATGTGAAAAGTGTGACCCACCGCGAGAGCAACACCAGTCTCCGTTTTCACATGACCGCAACCACACTCGATATATCTCTTCCTCAAAACAAAACTCCCCAAGATACTCTCACCGTGGTTGTGGATTACGAAGCGCAACCCAAAGGCGGCATGTATTTCCGCCGTGATCCACATAACGAGAAGCTTTTTTATGTGACGACCTATGGCGAGAATGGTTTGCATGCGAACTGGCTGCCGATTTACAACGACGTGAACGACAAGTTCTCCACGGAAATGCTCATCACTGTACCCGAGCCTTACGTGGCGATCTCGAATGGCAAGCTGCTGAAGACCGGTGTGAACGGCGGCAAGGAACGCACGTTCCATTGGCTGCAAGAGTTGCCGCATTCCAATTATCTCATCTCACTATACGTCGGCGATTTCGAGAAGGGCGATCTTGCGCCCGCATTCGGAAAAATTCCATTGAGCTATTGGGTGCCGCGTGGCCAGTTGCGCGAAGGCGCCTTCACCTTCCGCAACACCACGAAGATGGTGGAGTTTTTCTCGAATCGTTTCAACTATCGCTATGCGTGGGACAAGTACGATCAACTCGCAGTTCCGGATTACGCCATCGGCGCAATGGAGCATACCGGCGTGACGGGCCATCGTGCAAACGTGCTGCGCGATCAAACCGGCCCGCTCGAAAACGACGCTACGTTCGACACGTACTACAGTAATTGGACGGCGGAGACGCTCATCTCGCATGAACTCGCGCATCATTGGTTCGGCAATTTGCTCACATGTCGCAATCTCAGTTTCATTTGGTTGAATGAAAGCTTCGCGAGCTATTTGATGATGCTGTGGAATGAAGAATCCGTGGGAAAAGATTTGCTCGGCCTCGATCTCGTGTTTGCAAAGCGGCAATACTTCGATTTCGTACGCAACCGACACATGATTCGGCCGCTCGAGCATCGTTACTTCGACGATGCCAATGCGATTTACAACACCGAACACACGTATCTCAAAGGCGCGGTGGTGCTGCACATGCTGCGCAAAGCGTTGGGCGACGAAGACTTCTTCCGCGCGATGAGCTATTATCTCCACAAGCACGAGTTCGAGAACGTCGAGAGCCAGGATTTGAAGATTGCAATCGAAGAGGCAGTGGGTAAAAATTTGGATTGGTTTTTCAGCGATTGGATTACGGGCGGCGCCGGACATCCGACTTTTGAAGTGAGTTATAGCTTCTTGCCGGAGCGCAAGCTGCTCTCGCTCTCCGTGCAACAAGTGCAGGCGCACGTCGAAGGGCAAGATCTCTTCACCTTGCCCGCGCATGTGACTATCACTACGAGCGTCCGCACGTGGCAGGAGAAACTGTGGCTTGATGAAGAGCGCGAGACGTTTGTCTTTCCATGCAGCGAGAAGCCAGTCATGGTGAGCTTCGACGGCGAAGGGGAACTGGTCGCCGAAGTGCGCTTCAATAAAGAAGTAGAAGAATTGGCTTATCAAGCCACGCACGATGCTTTGCCGGGTCGCATGTGGGCAATGAACGAGATGGCAAGTCGCTATCCGGCGACTCCGCTCACACTCAAAACGTTGTCGGACGTGATTACGAGCAACAGTTTTTGGGGTGTGCGCGCGGAAGCTGCGAAGCTGTTGGGCAAAGTGCGCACGAGTGCCGCGGAACAAACGCTCGCGCAAGCATTGCGAGCGAGTGATTATCAAACACGCAAAGGCGCAGTGCTCGCACTCGCACAATTCGGAACTGCGAGCGCGGAGCAAAAGCTCAGGCAGGTGATTAAGAGCGATGCGAACAACGATGTCGTTGCCACTGCCATCGTCACGCTCGCACAAGCCAATCCCAAACTTGAGATGGAGTTCATCAAAGCACAGATGCCGCGCAAGTCATGGAACGACGAAATTCTCACGGCTTGTTTGCGGGCGTTGCAGCAGCTTGCGAAGCCGGCGCACGCGGCGACCATCAAACCTTACACGGAGGAGCGCTACAATCAAAGCGTCGTCAACGCTGCACTCTCCGCATGGGAAGCATGCGCGCCGCAAGATGCCGAGCTGCATCGCAGACTGCTGGAATTGACCAATTCACCGGTTTATGCGCTGCAGCAATACGCGATCACCGCGCTCGGCCGTTTGCAGGTGCAATCCGCCTCCGCGCGCATGATCGAGATTCTCGTGGAGCAAGCAGACGATAACCTAACCACCGCGGCGCGCGAGGCGCTCCAGCAGATTCGCAGCGTGCAAGAGAGTACGTTTTGAGGATTGAGGTGAAGACTGAATCAGGAAAGATTGCGGTGCGAGGGATAATGTTGCCGAGCACAGAATGAAGTTTTAAGGGGGGAAAGTTCTTGTTGAAGTGTCGCTGACGTCAATCACCGACCCACAGCGTTCCGTTTCTTAGTTCGAGCTTCGCGAACGAGGCGATCAATTTCCTTCGCCGAAAGGCCGCCGGCTTTTTTGACTTGCTTGTGAAGGCGATCTGCAACTTTCCAAAAGCGTTCGAAATGTTCGTCATTTTCCAATAAGCGTAGGAATTGCACGGCACGTTGAAAGGCGAGCCCGTCGTTGCCATTAAAAGCTTTCTGCGTATTGGCCTTGAACTCACGCGCCGATTCCGGCTCGACTTTAATGAGTAGTTCCGTCATAAAATCACCTCGCATCAAAGCTAGTTTTTTGTTTGTCATTGTGAAGCCCAAAATCACGCCGCCTGCGGCCTTAAATAAGGCTGTCGAATGGTTGCGAGCGGAATGATTTGCTGCGGCGGTGATTGTTCATGTTAAAGATGTTCTCAGCGAATAGCAACAACGCAACTGCTAGAAGCTCTTCTTTGTTATCCGTTGCGTTGTTGCTGTCCGGTGGTGCAAGAAAAAAACATGAGAGGTCATTTGATAAACATGAAAGAAGTGAGTTTGCTAAACATGCACAAGATTTTGCGTTTCGCTCTTTTGCTCTTATCTCTCCCACTACACGCCTCAGCTCAAAGCATATCCGGTGCTTGGCCCGCACTGCACCCCGAAACCGGCAGACCAAATATTCGCAACTACTCGCCGAAAGAGTACGGCGCGATGCCGCAGAATTGGGCGATCATTCAGGACCAGCGCGGCGTGATGTATTTCGGCAATTGGAACGGCGTGCTCGAATATGACGGCGTGACGTGGCGGTTGATTCCCACGCCGAACAAATCCGGCGTGCGCTCTTTTGCGATGGATGAACACGGTCGCCTCTACGTCGGAGCGGTCGGCGATCTCGGCTATCTCGCGCCGGATTCGCTCGGGCAATTGCAATTCGTGTCATTGTTGGATCACGTCGCGCAAGAAGGGCGCGGCTTCAATGAAGTGTGGTACACTTACGCGACTTCGCAAGGCGTGTATTTTGGAACGGACAGAATGCTCCTGCGTTGGGACGGCAGCCGCATGCGAAGCTGGAAAGCCAGCACATTGTTCTCGCGGCTATTCATGGTGCGCGATCGCATCTTCTTGCGCCAATGGGACGTGGGCT